>CAXNJF010000051.1:0-8313 GCA_964202585.1 Trichlorobacter sp.
ACCACCTGCAGGGATGTGTCCTGCTCTTGTTGTTGTATCTCCAGCTTGACCGCATCAAAATTGGTGCGGCTGATGCTTCGGCGTGCATCGCGTCGGCCGAAATCATACAGGGTGTACTGTACGCTTAAACTACCAAACAGATAATTTGGTTGCTGGGTTTCAATAAGCTGATCGTTTGCCTTCATGGCCTGGGCTTCAAGCTGGGCTGTGTAGCCTCCCTGCAGATCGACACGAGGAAACAGCGCAGCATCGGTTTGCCGGATAGTTTCTGAAGCGATGCCAAGCTCCATGCGTGAAAGCCGTAAGGACGGGTTCAGCTCGCGAGCACGGGAGAGACATTCGTCAAGAGTGAGCTGGGCGGCTGTTACCTGCAAGGGAAAAAGAAGGAAGAGCAGGCTGAGAGATACAAGACGGGGTGCTGATTTCAAGCGGGACATACACATACCCGTTTTCCTTTCATCTTTTGGGTGAGACACATACCTGATTGTCGACATCCATGAGGATATTCAACATACTGATAATCAGTATGCTGTCAACCTTTGATTGCTTGTGCAATGACGCTGCAGTTTGATTTCGGGCCTGTCCGTGTTAACCGTGCTCTCCATCGCCTGCAGTTAGCTGGGTATTATAAAGGATTGGGTTGTGTTGACAACTGTTCCGCCACCATGTAAAAGATAAATGTTTCCAAGAAAACAAACAGGTGCGCATGATCAATCTGCTTTTTATATCCAGCAGCCCCCGGGCCGAGTTGCTCCGTGTTCATTTTCAGCAGACCCTCAAGATCAGGATTGAGGTGGTTGAAGATTTTGATCGCGGGCTGAAGGATGTTTTTGAAAAACGTCCGGTGGCTGTCTGTATCCAGGACGAGATTGCCGGGGTAACCGGCGAAAGCGTTGCACGTCATATACAGCTGTTATTGGGTACTGGCGCCCCTGGTTTTATCCTGATGCATGAAGGCAGCGCCAAGGCCAAGGTGGTGCCGGGGCTGTTCAACCAGCTGATAGATCTGTCTGCCCCCTTTGAATCGGTCTGCCAGGCTCTGCAACTGGCATTGCGAGCGCAGTTCGGGGATCTCTGGGATAAGGTCTATATCCCGCCGCTGCAGCAAGAAGCTCCAGATCCGGTGATTGTGACAACGGCATCGGTTGCCGATCAACTGATTGATGAGTTTATTTCTGAAATCTCTATTTTCAATCCTGAAAACGCGCTCCCACTACCTAACCCGGATTCCTGCACTGCTGAAGAGAGCCTGTTTGAGCATGATCTTCCTGGCGGGCCTGCGGCTGAACCTGAGGCAGCCCGGATAGAGACAGTTGTTCCACCGCCCCCTGTATTGCCAGATCCGTTACCGATGAGTAAACCGGTACCACAGGTTCCAAAACAACAGCTCGTTGCGCCGGAGTCTGAACGCCCGGTTCGTCAGATGCCGCAGACACCGGCTGTTCCCCCGGCAGCAGCAGAAAAAAACGCTGTAGCTGATGAAGCATCGATACCGGTTGACGAGCTGTTGCAGGCTTTTGAAGAAAACTACCGCAGTAGTCAACGCCTGAAGCTGCGTGTAGGGGGTGCCGTTGTTGCGTTGCTGGTTATTCTTGCGCTGGTCTGGGCGCTATGGCAAGGGCGTCTCCAAAAACTGTTTTCTGCTCCGGTCAAGCAGCAGCAGGTAGTGCCCCCGTTACAGAAGCCGAAGAGCCAGCCGGTGGTCAGTTCTGTTAAAGTACCAACCCCGCCAGCACCGGTTGCGGCATTAAAGCCTGATGCAATCCCCTCTTTTATTCCCAAGGAAAGACGTGATGCTGCGTTTTCTGCTAAAAAACCGGGCTGGTCCCGTTACCTTTCAGATCGGCGCGATTATCGTTTGTTCCAGACAGAGGGCCGTCTCCGGGCGTTGCAGGTACTCGCTGTTGACAAGAGTAGCATTGCGCCTGCAGAACTGAAGCAAGCCCTGCTTGAACTGACCGGCTACGAGCAGTATGTGGCAGATAGCAGGGAAAGCAGAGGGGGACTTGATCTGGAACATGCTACAGTGCCTGGACGAGCCGAACTGCTGATTTACCGAACATCAACAAAAGGGCCGATCAAGGCCTTTGTGCTTGAACTGATACCATGAGGTTGCCACCTGTTATGATGAGTCCCTGTCTGCCTGGTTTTTCGTTGCTGCTTACGCTCTTGTTTTGCCTTCAGCTGTTCTGCCCTCAGAACTGTCACGCCATTGATCCCCGATTTGAGCTTACCCCCAGCCAGGTGTCGAAGCCTGCCGGCAGTTCTGTGCAGCATGAGAAGGGAAGTCGTAAAACCGGCTACCGTCGCTCAAACAGACAGCACAAAAGCGCTGTTGTTTTACACAAGGATACTGCTGATCAGAATCAGCCCTCTGCCTCATTTCAACTGGCATCAGGTTTTGGAGCCACCGCAGCACCAGACCTGCAGCAGGTGCGGTCTTTCTGGGATCTGATCAATCCGCCAAAGGGGGATGCGCTGCAACCGTTGGCGTTCAAATCTGACAGCTTTGAGCTTGCGGTCGATCATACCCGTTACCCTCTGCTTAAGGCGGTTGATGGAGGCAAGGTGCTGCTGGATACCGGGGGAACGTTGCCTCCGCTGGTGAGAACCCTGATCCAGGAAAAAGATCCGTCAGTGCGTATTGTTACCGCTTCTCCAGCGGGTGGGCAGCAATTTTTGAGGGCGCTTCTCTTGGCAGGAGGTTTTTACTCGGTTGAAGAACAGCCGGTGATGACTTTCGGGACTGATCCACTGCTTAAGGTGCGCAGTGATTTCAAAGTAGAGCGGACAGCTGAAAGTGTTGTCCGTAATGACGTCATGCTGATCAGCGCTTCCCGCCAGGGGTTTCCTCAACGCTTGACCGATTACCTGAAGACACAAGGTTTCAAGCTGCTCGAACCTTTTGCAGAACGGGCTGCTACGCCGGTGCCGCTTCGGCATCGGGTTATTCGCGTTGAACAACGCGATAAGATCCAGACTGTTGATCAGGTGCTTGCGGCGCTGGCAGTTCCGGCAGAGCGGAACAGGCGCGTACAGCTGTTTAGTGCCGCTGAGAGCGGAATAGCACTTTCTGTGGCTGCAGAACGTTACTTTGAGCGTGCCGGTAAACGGTATGTACTCGCAAGTTTTACCGGTGATCCGGTTACCTACACATTGTTTCGGCTCCTGGAAACCAAGGGGTATCGGGTAGTAATTCTTGAACCTCAGGACACGTTTAAAACAATTACGACAAAATTGCTGGCCAGAATGGACCTGCCTTCCAGCTATGCCTCACATCTGCTGATGTCGGATCCTGCAGGGAGGTATTCGCTCGAAATATCAGGCTTTCTGCTGGAAAACAGTTTGCCAAACGGTGGTGCAGTGATGCTGACGGACCGCCCTCTGGAGCAAAACGTGCGGGAGTTGCTCTATGACCACGGCTACCAGATACAGGAACGGGAACGCCAGGACGGCCCATGATTACCAAGCGACTCGGAGAGCTGCTGATAGAGCAGGGGCTGATCAGTCAGGAACAACTGGATGAAGCCCTTGAGATGCAAAAAATGTTTCCGGATCAAACGGTCGGGCAACTATTGTGTCGTCTCGGCTATATCAGGGAAAGTGATCTTTCCCTGGTTTTGGATCAAAAGAACAAACGTCGTAAATTGGCTGACATACTGCTGAAAGAAGGGATGCTTGACCAGCAGAAGCTTGCTCAGGCCCGTGATCTCAGCCGCCAGAATGATATTCCGCTTGAACGTGCCCTGCTGAAGCTGCACATTATCGATGAAGAACAACTGGCGCGTGCGGTGGCGGCCCAGTTTGACCTGCCATACGTTGAAATCAACGCTCTTTCCCTTGGTTCCGATCTGGCCCGTTACATCAGTCCGGTCTATGCACAGAAGCATCTGCTGGTGCCGATCTCCATGCTCGGCAGCACGCTGACCCTGGCCATGGCGCAGCCATTGCGTCATCATGACATCAGGCAGCTGGAAGACAATATCCAGCTCAAGATCATTTCGGTTATCGCCTCTGAAGCCAGTGTCCATCGAGCACTGAAAACACTGTACCGGATTGATTTGGCTTCCGCCAGTAATGCGATGGACGAAGTAAACCTTGATCTTGTACCGGACAGCATATCGGAGCTTTTGAACAAGACGCAGGCTATTGACGAACCTGAGGTGGAAGAAGAGGTCCGCAAGGTTACGGAGAAGGACTCCGTTATTGTCAAGCTGGTTAACAAGATTGTGTATGACGCCTACATGAAAAAGGCTTCAGATATTCATATAGAGCCGTATCCCGGTAAGCGTGACATAACCGTGCGGATCAGGATTGACGGACAATGTTCGATTTACCAGAAGATTCCCTACAAGTACAAATTTGCCATTCCATCACGGATCAAGATCATGGCGGATCTGGATATTGCCGACCGCCGTCGTCCCCAGGACGGCAAGATCGATTTTAAAAAGTTCGGTCCGCTTGATATTGAGCTGCGGGTAGCCACCATGCCCACCGTGGGACATCTTGAGGACGTGGTGATCAGGATACTCACCGCTGGAGACCCCATTTCATTCAACCAGCTGGGCTTGACCGAACGAAACCGTCAGGTCGTTGAACGGGCGATCACCAGCCCCTATGGTCTGGTGCTGGTGGTCGGCCCTACGGGGTCGGGCAAGACAACAACCCTGCACTCCGGTCTGGCTCTGATCAATTCTCCAAGCCGCAAAATCTGGACCGCTGAAGACCCGGTAGAGATAACCCAGGCCGGATTACGCCAGGTACAGATCAATCCCAAAATAGGTTTTACCTTTGCAGCAGCCCTACGTTCATTCCTGCGTCTTGACCCGGATGTGATCATGGTGGGCGAAATGCGTGATGAAGAAACTGCCGGAATAGCGGTTGAAGCCTCACTAACCGGACACCTTGTATTTTCCACACTGCACACCAACTCAGCACCTGAAACAGTCACCCGTCTGCTGGAAATGGGGCTTGATCCCTACAGCTTTTCTGATTCGCTGCTTTGTGTACTGGCGCAGCGTCTGGCAAGACGGCTGTGCGCTGGTTGCAAAGAGCTCTATACCCCCAGCCAGTCTGAACTGGATGATTTGCTGGATGAATACGGACGAGACGCCTTCACTGCCACCGGTATTGAGCCTGACAGCATTACTCTGGCCCGTTCTCACGGGTGTGAGAAGTGTGGCCAATCCGGCTATCACGGACGGTTGGGCATTCATGAGATCCTTGAGGCGGGTGACCACCTCAAATACCTGATCAAGCGTCGGGCTGACACCGATGATATCCGTTTACAGGCTGTGCAGGATGGCATGACCAGTCTGAAACAGGATGGAATTTTAAAAGTTATCCAGGGAATGACAGATATTCATGAAATCAGGAGAGTCTGTATCAAGTAAAGGTTCTTTGGTGATGAATATGCATATTGTGTTAAAAAATGATGTGACCACACTATCTGGTACCATCTTTTTTTATTTGTCTATAATTGTATAAAATTTATTGACAAAGACTTAAAACACGCTAAATAGGACATAACTAGTCATAGTTATGGGACAGCTAATGAAAACACCGAACAAAGTTAAACTGCTGCGAGAAAAAAAACTGATGAGCAAGTCCGAGCTTGCGCGCAAGGCAGGTGTGTCAACGGTTACCATTGACCGGATTGAGCGTGGTGAAAGCTGCCGGCTGGAGACAATGCGCAAGATTATCTTGGCTTTGGGGTATTCGCTGGAAGACCGTGACAAGGTATTCCAAGAACAGGGATGACAGGTACGGGTCATGTTTGGATTATTTAAAAAGAAAAAAGACCTCGTCGGCATCGATATCGGTTCCAGCTCGATCAAGCTGGTTCAGCTCTGGCAGACAAGGGACGGTTATCAGCTTTTAAATGCTGCAATAGCGCCGCTTCCGTCAGAGGCTATTGTTGATAACAGTATGATGGATACCGCCGCTATTGTTGATGCCGTCAAGACACTGGTGGCAAGTCTGGGAATCAAAACCAGGGATGCCGCCTGTTCAATCTCCGGTAATGCCGTAATTATCCGCAAGATAGTACTACCGGCCATGACGACGGAAGAGTTGGAAGATCAGATCAGCTGGGAAGCAGAACAGTACATACCGTTTGATATCAAGGATGTGCATATTGATTTTCAAATACTGGGACCGGATCCCCATGATCCTGCAAAGATTCAGGTTCTGCTGGTTGCCAGTAAAAAAGACATCATCAACGATTATGTAGCAATATTTGCGGACGCCGGGCTGAGCCTGAATGTCATGGATGTTGACTCCTTTGCGGTCCAGAATGCTTTTGAGCTTAATACTGACCTGAGTGATGATGTACGGGCACTGATCAATGTCGGAGCCGGTGTGATGAATATTAACGTGGTCAAGGATGCAACATCGCTCTTTACCCGTGATGTACAGATGGGCGGCAACCAGTATACGGAAGAGATTCAAAAGCAGTTAGGGGTGAATGCACAGGAAGCAGAGACCATGAAGATGCTGGCTGCTGAGCAGCAGTCCGGTCCGCTTGCAGAGGTTATAAACCGGGTTAATGACTCGCTGGCTCAGGAAATACGCCGGTCGGTCGATTTTTATAACTCAACAGCATCCAATGATGAACGGATTATACGGGTGAGCATGAGTGGCGGCGGGGCAAAGATGCTTGGATTAAAAGAAGCCGTTGCCAACAAGCTGGGCATGGATGTTGACACATTGAACCCCTTTGAACGAATCAAATACAGTGAGAAGGATTTTGATCCTGAGTACCTTCAGGAGATCGCGCCATTGATGGCTGTTGGCGTGGGGCTGGCCATACGGAGGGTTGGGGATAAATGATCAGAATAAACTTACTCCCGGTTCGTGCCGCAAAAAAGAAAGAAACCGCACTCCAGCAGATTTTTATTTTTAGCGCCGGAGTTATTGCTGTGCTGGTAATAGTGCTGTCATTGTGGGGCATCAAGTTGGGGCAGATTGCCGGTACAAAGAATGATATCACAGCCGCTAATGCAAAAATTAATGAACTTAAAGGAAAAATTGGAAAGCTTGATGAAATCAAGAAACTGAAGGATGAGGTCAAGAAAAAGCTGGATGTCCTGGCTTCACTCAGAAAAAACAAGACCGGTCCGGCAGCACGGCTGTCTACCTTGAGTGATGTTACCCCTGATCAGCTCTGGCTGGAAAAGTACAAAGAAAGTGCGGGACAGATAAGTATTTCCGGTTTGGCATACAATGAAGAGTTGATTGCTCAATTTATCAGGGCACTGGAAGCATCTCCCGAATACGAAAAAGTTGAGCTGCTGGTTTCGGAACAGAAAGATGTTGGTACGACCAAACTGAAACGGTTTGATCTGACTTTTAAAATTGAGTCGCCAGCGCCAGAGCAGCCCAAAAAGTAGATGCAATAATCGGATTGGTTAAGGGTGCAGACTATGGATCCAAACGTTGAAAAAATATTAAAGCTGCCAAACAAACAAAAAATAGCCATTTTAGTGGCGGTGATGGTGCTTGAAGCTGCTGCGTTGGTCTGGTTTTTGTACCTGCCAAAGCACAAAGAGCTGGATGGATTACGGGGGCAGCACGTAAAGCTTCAGGCAGAAGTTGAAG
This sequence comes from Trichlorobacter sp., assembly GCA_964202585.1. Classification (GTDB taxonomy): domain Bacteria; phylum Desulfobacterota; class Desulfuromonadia; order Geobacterales; family Pseudopelobacteraceae; genus Trichlorobacter. The sequence goes on from CAXNJF010000051.1 coordinate 7,600, forward strand.
AAAAAACAAGAATTGCGAACAATCTGCCAAAAATTCAGAAGGAGTACAACGATCTGAATATTGAGCTGGAGAAGGCGCTGACCGAGCTTCCCAATACCAGGGAAATTCCAACACTGCTTACGACCATCACCGATACCGGTAAGAAATCAGGTCTTGATTTTCTTGTTTTCAGACCACGGCCCGAGGTTAAAAAAGATTTTTACGCAGAGGTTCCTGTCGATATAACGATTTCTGGCTCATACTACAGTGTTGCCAATTTCTTTGCGGCGGTAGCCAACCTTCCACGAATTGTCAATATTGCCAATGTTGATTTTGCCGAGGTAAAGAGCGTTAACAACCGGATGATGACCAAGGTTACCTGCCTTGCAACAACCTTCCGGTTCCTTGGCAAGGAAGAGATGACGGATGACACGAACAAGCCAAAGAAAAAATAGTACCATGAGGCTGGGGTTGCAGGTGGTTATGGCGGCAAGCATTATGCTGGTCTGCTGTGTCGGCTGCAAAAAGAAGCCAGCGCCGCCACCTCCACCGGTTGCTAAAGCGGTTGTGCCGAAAGCGGTCGTGCAAAAACCGGTCAGCTCGCTTAAAATTGCGCCGGCGCAGACAAATCAGATGGATTTCAGCACCAAGAAAGATCCATTCAAGCCGTTTATGGCAGTAAAGGCGGCTACCCCGGCAGAGCTGGCCAAGCAAAAGCAGGAGTTGAAACCGATC
>CAXNJF010000052.1:0-8121 GCA_964202585.1 Trichlorobacter sp.
GCCCAGATACGGATACGGTCATAGGCCACGGTCTTGCTTTTTGCCTTCAGGTGCAGCAGGTAGTCAGCCCCTTTTTCTTCCACCTTTTCCACCTTGTATTCCGCATCATAATCAAGCTGCAGGATGTCGGCATTGTTGAACACGCCGCCAACCACCGACTGCAGTGAGGTGATCCGCATCGGCTTGCCCACATTGGGGATATTCAGCCAGAGATTGTCACCCAGCCGCAGGGTGCTGCGACCCTTATCGCTGGCCGGGGCCAGAAAGAGCGAGGCAACCTTGTCTACCCCCTTCTTGATGGTGTAGAGCGTAAACTCTTTACGGGTGCCGTCCGGTTCAATGTTGATCAGCTTACGATAGGACTCGTAACTTTCCGGATTCAGATTGCGGTCAATCTGTTTCAACAACTGCTGTCCATCCAGGGCAAAGGCCGGAACAGCGCATATCAGACTCAGACATAACGATACAAGAAAACGCATAATCAGACTCCTATACATGACGCAAAGCGTCGATCGGTTCCATTTTAGATGCCTTCAAGGCAGGCTGCAGTGTGGCAAGTACGGATACAATCAGGACTATCAGCGACACTATTACAATCTCAGGCAGAGACAGGGATGCCTTTAAGACCAGGCCGGTCTGCTGGCCAAAGGAAAAGGTCATGCCGGACAGGTTGACCATCAGGATAATCAGTCCCCCCAGCAGGTTTCCGGCTACAATACCAAACAGCCCCAGGCAGAGCCCTTCCACCAGAAAGAGCGACCGGATGGTGGAGGGGGGAGTGCCGATGGCGGCAATAGTCCCGATCTCCTTGATCCGTTCAAACACCGCCATGATCATCACGTTCATAATGCTGACCAGTACGATTGCCACCAGCATGGCCCTGATAAACTTGTTCATCATATCGAGCATCTTGGCAATTTTGGCAAAGGGGGACAGGAACTCCCAGGAATGCAGCTCAAAGGCTGGTGTACCCTGCGGACTCTTTTCCGGTTCCAGCACTGATGCCAACTTCTTTTCAACGGAACTCAACTTGCCGAAGTTCTTCAGCCGTATCGCTACCTCACTAATCTCCGGCTGTTCCATCCGAAGCAGATCGACTGCGTCGGTAAAATGGATATAGCCATCCCGCCCGCCAGGCCCGGTGGCGCTTTCAAGTATGCCGCCCACCATAAACTGTTTGCCGTTGACTGAACCGCTCTGGTTGGTGGCCACAATCACCACGGTATCGCCAACCTTGACATTCATCCCTTTGGCCAGCAGTTCGGGGATGAGGATTTCGCCCTGTTTCAGTTCTTTCCTGCCGCTGGTGATCCTGCCGGGCAGCCGAGGCGCTGTGGCAAACTCTTTGTCCGGATAGACCCCGTTCAGGCGGATATTGGTGGTTTCCATAAAGTTACTGAACATGCCGCCGAATTTGATCCGGGGTGAATAGGCCTCAACCGCCTGTTCCTGTTTCAGAATATCCTCAATTTTACGGTATCCGTCAGGCTTGATGTTCATGTTCAGCGGCAGGTTTTCAATGGCCGCCACATACCCTTTACGGTGGATCTGCAGATGACCGAGGATTGAATCGGTGATCTGTCCAACCATCATGTTCTTGAAAGAGCCGGCAATGGCGCCAAAGACAAGCACAAATACCACCCCCAGGGTAATCAGGGTTGCGGTCAGGGCGGTACGGCGCTTGTAACGCAGCAGATTACGGATGGCAATTTTGAATATAGCGCCCATTACGCTCTCCCTCCCTTTAACTCAGTCCCTTTCAGGATACCGTCTTCAAGGGTGTGAATCACCTCTGCCTCCCCCACAATGCGGGGGTCATGGGTGGAAAAGACAAAGGTGGTGCCAGACTGGTCCCGCATCTGCTTCATCAGGTTGATCACCATAAAGGCCGTGGCATGGTCAAGGTTGGCAGTCGGTTCATCAGCCAGTACCAGCTGGGGATTGGTTACCAGGGCCCTGGCTACCGCTACCCGCTGCTTCTGGCCGCCGGAGATCTGGTCAGGACGCTTCATGGCCTGATCCGCCATGCCAACCGACTCAAGCAGCGCCATCACCCGCTGGCGCCGCTCAGCTTCAGGTGTCTTCCGGATCATCAGCAGGGGATATTCCACATTTTCATAGACTGAAAGCACCGGCAGCAGGTTAAAATCCTGAAAGATAAAGCCGATGGTGGCACCCCGGAAGGCAGCGCTGCTGGTGCGGTTCAGGGTTGTAACGTTGGTATCGGCAACCATCAGTCTGCCTGCTGATGGCGCATCAAGGCAGCCGATCAGGTTCAGCAGGGTGGTTTTTCCACTGCCGGAAGGGCCGACAAAAGAGACAAAGGAAGCGGGACTGATCTGGAAGCTGACCCCTTTCAACGCCTCCACTTCGGTCTCGCCGGTGCGATAAACCTTGCGCACCTGCTCTGCAATGACCAGTGACATATCTGATTCCTTTCAATGGTGTGAAACCTGTTCGATGAGTCTGTATAGCAGTGTATCGTGAAAATCTTGTGATGCAATTGTGAAAAATTGTGAAGAAAAAGAAAACAGCCGCTCCCGTATTCTGGGGCGGCTGTTTCAATTACGGGTACTTGTTAAAGCTGTTATTCGTAATAGTTTGGCGCAGTCATATCACCAGCTCCGGCCCCACCTTTACGTGGGTTTTTACCAAAGGTATGGCTGCGGAGGAACAGATTGCCTGCGGTCTGCCCGGTGTTGGGCATATACTTCTCTACCGTTATTGATTTGTCATGACACTTCACACAGGCATCCTTCTGAACCTTCTTCAACTTGCCCTTGCCGGCATGGGGCGAGTGGCAGGTGATGCAGGACATGGAACCGCCCTGGTAATGTTTGGACTGCAGGAAGCCTTGGTATTGCTGATGATGCTTGGCTTCTTCATAAACGCCGTTGGCCTTGGCGTGATCATCGGTCTTAAAGAGCCCTTTCAGGTCACCCACATACTCTTTATTGGCAGGCTGATCAGCATGCACTCCGGGGATGATCGCTTGTTGAGGATACCACTGGGTCCAGTCATCGCCAGCTTTGTAACTATCGCCAATTGCGGGAGCAGGAAGGTCTTCACGGGGCTTGCCCTGGGCGGTCATGAACTTCTCGTTTTCAACCCGGATATGACAGTAACCGCAGACCCTTGATTGAGCCTTGATGTCGACATTGGCCGGATTAAAGATAGTCTTTTTCTTGTCCGCGCCTTTGGCGGAAATATGTTTGACGCCTGGTCCGTGGCAGGCTTCGCAGCCGACATTCATCTCGCTGTAACTGTCCTTCACGGTCCGCCCATGTTTGCCGAACTTCTCGTCATATTCCACGATCCGGTAGCCGGTGGTATGGCAAGTACCGCAGTTGGTGTTCCAGTCATTGGCGTTGCCATAGTTTTCCCATTTGCCGGTATAGCGGTTAAACTGCTTGTTCAGGAACTGCATCCCGCCGGTCTGCTCATTCTTGACCAGAAAGCGCTGCTTCCAGCGTGAGCCGACCACAAACTGCACATCATCAAGTTTGTATTTGGTCTTGGTGACATTACCGGTGTTGGGGCCTTCATTGGCACCGTCTGTAGCCCAACGTACAACAACCTCTTTAAGAATCCCTTCTTTCCTGGTGCGAACCATCTTGCTGTGCCAAGTCTCTTTCCAGCTCTTGTACTCAGTGGCATGGCACTTTTTGCAGGTTTCCGAGCCGACAAATTCTCCCTTGGGATCGGCGGCAAACGCCTGTACTGACAAAAGTGTTGCGCAGGCTGTCAACAGCAGGGTGATCATCCTCTTCATGGTTTCCTCCTTCAGGTGGTTTGATGCCGGGAACGTTAGCAAAGAATCGTTCTTTAATCTGTTAACAGGAGGGTGTGAAAAGGGCAACTGACGCTTTCCTGACAACTGTGTCAGAAATGGCTATCCATCTGCCTCAGTTGGTCAGCCGGAGTGAAATAACCGCGGTACCCTTGGAGCAGGATCAGAAAGGCGGTGATGGCCACGCTGGCGGTAATGGCGCACATGATGGCAATCTGATAGCGCACCGCCAGCATCGGTTCTGTGCCGGACAGGATCTGTCCGGTCATCATGCCGGGCAGGGCCACAATGCCGGTGGCGGCCATGGTGTTCATGGCAGGAATCAGGGCTGCCCGGTAGGCGGTCCGCAGGGCTGGTTCTGCTGCCTGACGGGCGGTTGCGCCCAGGCAGAGGGCGGTTTCCAGCTCGTCATGCCGTTCCCGCATCTCGGCTGAAAGGCGCTCGGCTGCCAGGCTGGCACCGTTCATGGAATTGCCGATGATCATCCCGGCCAGGGGGATCAGATAGCGCGGGTCGTACCAGGGGGTATAGCCCACCACCAGCAGGCAGAAGTAAAAGGTAACTCCACCGCAGCCAATGATGATCGAGCTGCCCATGATCCGGTAAAAATGGGGCATGCGCTGTTGAATGCGTGAACCGATCACCTGCAGGGAAAAGCCGGTCATGGTCAAGAGGATCAGGATCACCAGCAAAGGTGAGCGGACGGTAAAAACCAGCTGCAGCAGGTAGCCCACAGCCAGCAGTTGCACCACCATCCGCAGCGAGGCCCAGAGCATCTGGCGTTCCTGGCCGATCTGCCTGAAACGGGCCAGGCTGACTGCAAGCAGGATCAGGGCGTAGGCATAGACCAGTTGAAGCAGGTCAAGTTGTATCAAGGTTTTGTCGGACATGGGGAATGGTCCTTAAAAATCAGGTTTCACGCAACGGCGCAACGACGCAACGAAAGGCTAAACAGCAGGCATACCGTTTGCCACTCGCTTGATACCGTCTTTCAGCAGATTTTCACCAAAATTTATCAGCAAACCAAGCCGACAGCCGGTTAAACGGAGATAGGTCAGAAGTTGTTTGCTATGAACCGGTTGCAGACGTTCAACGGATTTTAATTCAATAATCAGTTTCTTTTCAACAATCAGGTCTGCCCTGAATCCTTCATCAAAAGAAAGTCCCTGAAACGTGACCGGTACAGCTACCTGCCGCTCAACAAGCAATGCCTTGTCAGTCAACAGCTTTGCCAACACGGTTTCATAGACACTTTCCAATAATCCTGGACCAAGTTCACGGTGAATCAGAAAAGATGCATCCATAACTTTTGCCGCAATTTCATTTTCATGCATGGCGATTAGCCCTTAAAATAAGATTTCACGCAACGGCGCAATGACGCAACGCACTACATAAATGTTAAGAATGAGTGCTGTATATAATGCAGTAAAATTTTTATAACTATATGAATTTAAAGTTATATTTACTGCTCTTTGTGAGTAATTTCTGTTTTCAGAATTACGCCTCTTTGTTTTGGTTTTCGTAGCGTCGTTGCGCCGTTGCGTGAGTCAGCTTTTTTCTTCACCAGGCTCAGAAAGGAACTCCCGTAGCCCTTCACTCTGCGGTTGCGCAAACAGCTCTGCAGTTCTGCCCGCCTCCACAATCCGACCCTGTTCCATATATAGCAGTTGATCGCTGATACGCCGTGCCAGACGCAGGTCATGGGTCACTACAATCATGGCCATCTGTTCCGAGCGGCAGATTTCGTGCAGGGTTTGCCCCAGGCTATCGGTAGTGGGGCGGTCAAGGGCGCTGGTCGGCTCATCCAGCAGCAGCAGTTCCGGTCTGCTGATCAAGGCGCGGGCCAGATTCACCCGTTGCTGTTCACCACCGGAAAGAGTGCGGGCATCTCGGTTCAGATAGTCGGGAGCAAGTCGGGCAAGCCCGATGCTACGTAGCAGCTCCGGATGATCGGCCCCAGGCAACGGTTCTTTACGGTAGCGGAACGGTTGCTGCAGGTTATAAAGCACGGTGCCCTCAAACATATAGGCCTTTTGCAGCATCATCCCCACCCGTTGCCGCAGCAGGGGAGGGGACAGGTCACGGATATCCTGTCCTGCCAGAAGGATCTGTCCACTTGATGGATCTTCCAGCCGGTTGATCAGCCGGATCAGGGAACTTTTACCGCCACCGGACGGACCGATAACAGCAGTCAGCTCACCGGCCTGACAACTGCAGCTGATGTCCGACAAAAACGGTACCGTCTGCCCCTGGGGGCTGTTTCTGACCGTTGCCAGCTGCTGAAGCTGCACCAGCGGGATCTGTTGTGGATCAGGGGAGGTGGGTATCATGGCGCTGTTATAGCATGATGGATGGTGCAGGAAGCAATCCGGAAAAACAGTTTCACGCAACGGCGCAACGACGCTACGCATAAAAACAGTATGTTACAAGAATTTTAAACATCGCCAGACGGGTGATACGGTTTGTTGTATAAGGATTAATTTCGTTGTGAGCGTTGCGGCGTTGCGTGAGTACATGCCGTTTTCAGGAATCAATGATCTTGCTCCGGTGGCGGGAAAATCACTCTGAACAGTGCCCCTCCGGCGGAATCATCATGGATACTGACCACCCCCCCATGGGCCTCAACAGAGGCCCGGGTAATGGAGAGCCCCAGGCCGGTGCCCCCTTTTTCACGGGTGCGACCGTTATCAATCCGGTAGAAACGGTCAAAAATATGCTCTTTTTCCTGATCAGGTATGCCGGGGCCTGCATCGGCCACCTCAACAATAGAGTGCTCTGTTCTGTCCTGATAGAAGCGAACGGTGATGTTTGTCTGATCAGGTGAATACTTGATGGCATTATCCAGCAGATTCAGAAAGGCCCTCCGCAGCATGCAGGCATCGGCCGGAATGGTCAGGCTGGTGTTTCTCTCAAAGATGATCTGCTGTTGTTTGTCTTCAGCCAGCACTGAAAGAAACTCGACCACATCCGCCAGAAGGTCACCAATCTCAACCGGTTCTTTCTGAATGGCACTGCTGTCGGCACGGCTCAGGAGCAATAATGATTCAACGGTCTGCGCCAGACGGTCGGTCTCCTCCAGCATGCTGCCGATCACCTCTCGGCATTCCGGATTGAAGCTCTGCTTCTGCAGTGCTGTTTCACCAATGCTGCGGATGGCGGTCAAAGGGGTGCGCAGTTCATGTGAGGCATCGCTGGTAAAGCGCCGCATCCGTTCAAAGGAGCTTTCCAGACGGCTGAAGGTCTGGTTGAAGATAACAGCCAGCCTGCTGAATTCATTGTTGTCATTGTCTACCGGTAACCGTTCTGAAAGGTTCTCTGCGCTGATCTCACGGGCTTTGGCAGCGATTGCGTTGACCGGTGCAAGCACCCTGCCTGCAATCAGGTAGCCCACCACCAGTGAGAGTATGATTGAGACCGGAAGCGCAATCAGGATAATCAGGGCCAGTGTGTTGAGGGTGCGCTGGTAGTTGCCCTGTTCATGGGCAACCACCACCTGATAGAGCTTGTCATTAAAGGGAAACAGCCTGCTTTGGATACGAAACAGCCGTTTGTCCGGCAAGCTGATAACCCGCGGTGACGGAGCAAGATCACCCCCATCCACAAGCTGATCAAGCTCAGCTGTTTTCCACTCAACGGAACTGATCAGGGGACGGTTGCCGTCCCGTACCCGGAACAGGTGTACCGGCCCCATGCTGGCCAGATTCTGGAGCCCTGACCAATCATGGTGCAGGTACTCGCCGACCGTGGTCAGGTCCTTGCGCAGATGATTATCAATCTGGCTGATCAACATTTTTTGCACGAAGATATAGATACCGATGGAAAACAGCAGTACGGTTGCCACCAGGGCAGCACCGTACAGCAGGGTAAAGCGGAGCCGGACGTTACTGAGTCGAGGCATGGTCATCTTCGGTGGCTGTTGCCATGAAACCGACGCCGCGGATGGTGCGGATCAGCTTGAGCGGGTAGGGGCCGTCCACCTTGCGACGCAGACGGGCAATGTTGACATCAATCACGTTGTCCAGCGGGGTTGAACGTTCCCGCACCTTCCAGACATCATGGGCCAGCATCTCGCGGGAAACCACATGTCCTTGATGTCTGACAAGATACTCAAGCAGTTCAAACTCGCGTGAGGTCAGGTCCAGTGGATGTCCATCGCGCTGGGCCTGATGGGTGGAGAAATTCAGTGCAAGGTCAGCCAGGGACAGTGGCCGGTCAGGTTCATGCTTGCCACGGCGCAACAGCAGGCGCATCCGTGCCAGCAGTTCAGGAAAGGCAAATGGTTTGACCAGATAGTCATCAGCACCGCTGTCCAGGCCCAGTACCCGGTCTTC
>CAXNJF010000053.1:0-8052 GCA_964202585.1 Trichlorobacter sp.
CGAAGAAGGTCACCATCGTCGGTTACGGTTCCCAAGGGCATGCCCATGCCTGCAATCTCAAGGATTCCGGTGTTGACGTGACCGTGGCGCTGCGTGCAGGCTCCGCTTCCGCCATCAAGGCACAAAATGCCGGCCTCAAGGTGGCTACCATTGCCGAGGCTGTGGCTGACGCCGATGTAGTGATGATTCTTACCCCGGACGAGTTCCAATCACAACTGTACCGCAACGAGCTTGAGCCGAAACTGAAGCAGGGCGCTACTCTGGCTTTTGCCCACGGTTTTGCCATTCATTACAACCAGGTTGTGCCACGCGCTGATCTGGACGTAATCATGATCGCCCCCAAGGCGCCGGGCCACACGGTCCGTTCTGAGTACGTCAGGGGGGGGGGGATCCCTGACCTGATCGCTATTTTTCAGGATGCCTCAGGCAAGGCCCGCGAAGTGGCTCTCTCCTACGCCAGCGCCATCGGCGGCGGCCGCACCGGCATTATCGAGACCACTTTCAAGGACGAGACGGAGACCGACCTGTTCGGTGAGCAGGCCGTGCTGTGCGGTGGTGCAGTGGAACTGGTCAAGGCCGGTTTCGAGACCCTGGTTGAGGCCGGTTATGCCCCGGAAATGGCCTACTTCGAGTGTCTGCATGAACTGAAGCTGATCGTGGACCTGATGTTTGAGGGTGGTATCGCCAACATGAACTATTCCATCTCAAACAACGCCGAGTACGGCGAGTACGTCACCGGTCCGAAGGTGATCAACGACCAGAGCCGCGCTGCGATGAAGGAGTGCCTGAACAACATCCAGAACGGCGAATATGCCAAGCGCTTCATTCTGGAAGGTATGTCCAATTACCCCGAAATGACGGCGCGCCGTCGTCTGAATGCTGCCCACCCGGTTGAACAGGTCGGGGAAAAACTGCGGTCCATGATGCCCTGGATCGGTAAAAACAAGATTGTTGATAAAGCAAAGAACTAGATAGACTTTACACCATGCAGGAACCCCTCTCCCGGCGGGAGCGGGGTTTCGTGCGTCAGGTGACCGGGATTCCATGAAATCATCCAACGCGCTCATAACCCCTGAAGGTTACCCGTTTATTGCTTACAGTAGCGGGCTTTTCCTGTTTTTGTCTGGCGGTGCCTGGCTGCTGTCATCGATGGCGCTGGCTGTGCCGGCATGCATTACATTTCTGTTAACGCTCTTCGTTGTTTCGTTCTTTCGCAACCCGGAACGGACGCCACCTGCTGATGAGAGTCTGGTCGTTGCCCCGGCTGATGGTGTGGTGGTTTATATCGGCCCCTCAACCCAGGAGCATCTGGGGGATTGTCTCAAGATCAGCATTTTTATGTCGGTCTTTAATGTTCACGTCAATCGAGCCCCCTTTTCTTGCAAGGTTATTGACCGGTTTTATAAGCCTGGAAAATTTTATGACGTTCGACATGCCAAGGCATCCTGTGAGAATGAACAGTCGGGACTTGTGCTTGAGACCGGGCAAGGCCAGAAAATGGTTGTTGTCCAGATTGCCGGTCTGATCGCCCGACGCATTCTCTGTTATGCAGAGGCGGGTGACCAGCTGGTTCGTGGGCAGCGTTACGGAATGATCCGTTTTGGATCACGGCTTGATGTCTATCTGCCTGCTGCCCTTTCCCCGTTGGTAACCATGGGACAAACCACCGTGGCAGGAGAAACACCGCTTGCACAGTTTGGCTCAGACCCGGCCAGGGAGTACTGATCATGGAAGATGCAGAGCTGCGGCAACGACCGGTCAGCAAGACCGAGAATATCCGGCGGGGAATTTACATCCTGCCTAACCTGATAACGGCCGGCAGCCTTTTTGCGGGCTTTTTCAGTATGGTTGCCACACTGAACGGTAATTACGGAACTGCTGCAACCTGGATCTTTATTGCTGCGATCTGCGACGGACTGGATGGCAAGGTGGCGAGAATGACCAATACCACCAGCCAGTTCGGGGTTGAGTTTGATTCTCTTGCAGATCTGGTGGCGTTTGGCGTTACTCCGGGGCTGATGATGTACGCCTGGGCGTTAAAGCCGTTCGGACGATTGGGATGGTTGGCGGCATTTCTGTTTGTGGTTTGCGGCGCACTTCGTCTGGCCCGTTTTAACGTTCAGGTGGCTACGGTTGAAAGCAAGCGCTTTGTTGGTCTGCCGATCCCCGCTGCTGCCTGCATGGTCGCTTCAACCGTGTTACTGTTTAACCACTTTGGCTGGCCAAGTTCGTATAAACGTCTGGCCATTATTGCGTTGATCTACCTGCTGGCATTCCTGATGGTTTCAAGTGTCAAATATTATTCCTTTAAAGATCCGGAACTGATCAAGCGCCAGCCGTTTGGTTTTCTTGTGCTGGCTGTGGTGTTGCTGATCATCATTGCGGCTGAGCCCGCCATTATGGTGTTTACGCTGATGCTCTGTTATGTGCTTTCCGGACCGATAGGTTTTCTGGTTACCTGGCCACGACGCAGGAGACTGGAAAAAGCCGTTCACAAAGGGCATGAAGAACACCTGCATGATTCGCCGGTCAGGCCAGGGGATGAATCATTGCCTGAAGACCATCGGAGTTGATTTCAAGAACGGCGTAGGAATGGAACGGAGCCGATTGGATCAAGGTACCGGGATTGATCAGCCAGAGACCGTCACGCTGCTCTACCTGAGCCAGATGGGTGTGGCCATACAATACTGCGTCCACCCCGTTTTCAAGTCCCCGTTCGATTAATCGTGATAATCCGGTTTTAACGCCATAACGGTCTCCATGACAAAGCAACAGCCGGCTATTGTGCCATTCGCAGACCAGTTCCCGCGGGGCCGTTGAACCAGGATCGCAATTACCTGCAACCTGCACTACCGGGCAGCTTGCGATAGGTGCCAACAAGGCGCCATCGGCTGCTCCGTCGCCAAGATGAATAACCGTATCAACGTTGCCGGCTGCCTGATATGCTTTTACGACTGCTGTCTGGTTACCGTGGGTGTCAGAAATAAGTAAAATGCGCATTGTGATGATCTACCTCAAAAGGCGGCACACGCCGCAGGAGTTGCCATGTCTGGAAAAAAAATACTGCTGATCGCAGGTGGTTGTTTTTTTGGTCTGGTACTGCTTTTTATCGGCAGCGTACTGCTGGCCACCCTGATCTTCAGTGATAAAGAGAAAAGCTTTGGTGAAGGCACCGGGATCGGCCTGGTTGAAGTCAAGGGCATGATCGTTGACTCCAAAGAGCCGATCCGGCAGTTGCGCCACTTTCTGAAAAAAGATTCAGTCAAGGTTGTGGTGCTACGGATTGACTCCCCCGGCGGTGTTGTTGGTCCTTCCCAAGAAATTTATGAAGAGGTCCGAAAACTGGCTGCCAAAAAGAAAGTCATCGTTTCCATGGGCAGTCTGGCTGCCTCAGGCGGCTACTACATTGCAGCTCCTGCAACGATTATTTATGCCAACCCTGGCACTATTACTGCCAGCATAGGGGTTTTGATCAAGTTTTCCAACCTTGAAGGGCTGTTTGGTAAACTCGGGATCAGCTCAACAACCATTAAAACAGGATCGTTCAAGGATGCCGGAGCCCCTGACCGCCCACTCTCTGCAGAAGACCGTGCCATGTTTCAGGCGCTGATTGACAGCACCCATGAGCAGTTTATCAAGGCTGTGGCCGAAGGACGCAAACTGCCTGTTGATGAGGTGCGCAAGATCGCTGATGGCCGGGTACTATCCGGTGAACAGGCCAAGGCTGTCAAGCTGGTTGACCGGTTGGGCAATCTGCCGGATGCCATTGAAGAGGCCGGCCGGTTGGCTGGAATCTCCGGTGAACCGGCAATTATTCTGCCCCCCAAGAAAAAGGTTAACTATCTGGAACTGCTGGCTGGTGGGGCAGAGGAAAAGTTTAACGGGATACTCAATCGAGCTGCAGGCAGAGGTCTGCAGGTCACGTACGAGTAGGGGCATATCATCAATACGCCCCTGCCTGTTTGATTTGCTACTTCCGTTTCCTCAACCGGCTGTGGGCTTCCAGCAGGATCTTCTCCGTCGTTTCCCAGTTGATACAGGCATCGGTGATGGAAACGCCATATTTCAGCAGGCTGTGATCAGCCGGAACCTTCTGGCTGCCTTCCTCCAGATTGCTCTCGATCATCAGCCCGGAGATAGACTGATTACCCCCTGCAACCTGCGTAATGATCTGTTCCAGAACCTCCGGCTGCTTGCGGTAATCCTTGTTTGAATTGCCGTGACTGCAGTCAACCATGATGGTGGGGAACAAGCCGTTCTTTTTGAGTATTTCTTCAGTATGGATGATATCTTCAGGAGTGTAGTTCGGTTTTCTGGAACCGCCACGCAGTACAATATGCACATCAGGGTTGCCGGTGGTCTGAATGATCGATGCCCGCCCTTCACGATTGATGCCCAAAAAACTGTGGGGGGCGCGGGAGGAAATCATTGCATCAATGGCGATCTGCAGATTACCGTCAGTCCCGTTTTTAAAACCGATCGGGAAGGAAAGTCCGCTGGCCAGCTCCCGGTGGGTCTGCGATTCAGTCGTGCGTGCTCCGATGGCCCCCCAGGAGATCAGGTCTGCTACATATTCCGGGGTGATCGGATCCAGCATTTCGTTCGCAACCGGCACTTCCAGATCGGTCAATCTGCAGAGCAGACCACGGGCGATGCCGAGTCCTTTTGAAATATTGTGGGAACCATCCATACCCGGATCGTTGATCAGTCCTTTCCAGCCAACGGTGGTACGGGGTTTTTCAAAGTAAACCCGCATAACCAGCATCAGTTGGTCATCAACCTTTCGAGAAAGGACAGTCAGGCGTTTGGCATACTCCACGGCAGCCTCGGGGTCATGGATAGAACAGGGGCCTACCACCACCATCAGGCGCCGGTCACGACGCAGCAGAATTTCCTTGATCTTTTCACGGCTGCGGGAGACAAATTCGCGACCGTTGTCTGACATGGGGAACACCTGGCGCAGATCAGCCGGTGCAATGATGGGCGTTATGCCGGAAACTTTCAGGTTATTAGTCTTGATCATGGTAACGCCTCACTACATAAAAGTAATATTGACGCACCCTTCTACTGGATTGGAGCCATGTTTGTCAAATTCAAAGCAGTTTCATGATACCAAACAAGCGGTCTTCCTTGATCGGGACGGCACCATCAACATTGAAAAAGACTATCTCTTTCGACCGGAAGAGTTTGAATTTACTCCCGGTGCAGTCGAAGCGATCAGATTGCTTAACCGGTCCGGGTATCTGGTCATTGTCGTCACCAATCAGTCCGGGGTGGCTCGCGGGTATTATACCGAGGAGGATGTCGTGAAGCTGCACAGTCACATTGACGAACTCTTGCAGTCAGGCGGTGCACGCGTAGATGCCTGGTACTACTGCCCACATCATCCAGCAGGCGGGGGCCCCTATAACCAGGAATGTGACTGTCGCAAACCTTTTCCGGGTATGTTGCGGCAGGCTGCTGCAGATCATGGCATTGATCTTTCCCGCTCCTGGATGGTGGGGGACAAAAGTGCAGACATGGATGCGGGACTGTCTGCCGGATGCAAACCGGTGCTGGTGTTAACCGGTTACGGGGCTGAAACCTCTCATACGCTGTCTTCGGATCAAATCTGCTGTCCAGATCTGTTATCGGCTGCAAAGCTGATTACGGCTGTTTGACAGTCCGTTCTGCCCTATGATAGAAGTTTACAATACATTCACTATCCGCAAGGAGACTCCATAGCCTCGTTACTCCCGGCAGTAACGGGTGAAAATGGAGTAGTACTCAAATACATGCTTGATTTTTTAAGAAAAAATATTCTACCGATTTTTGTGGGTGCGGGGTTGCTGATCGCATTGATTACTTTTTCACTGAATCTGCCCCGTGCCCGTCACGCTAATCTGCTTGAGCGAGGCGTTAACAGCTCTCTGGCTCCGATGCAGGAACAGGCCACCCGTAGCAGCGGTTTTTTTGTTCGATTATGGCGTGACTATATCGCGCTGGTTGATATGAAGCAGGAAAACAGCCGGCTGAAAGATGAGATAAAGCAGCTTAACAGTTCTTTGATTTCAGCAGGTGAAGCGCTGCGTGAAAACGAACGCCTGGCACGATTGATTGATCTGCGCAAGACCGTGCGGGAGGCAACCGTTGCAGCGATGGTGATTGGTGAGGATGTAACACCCTGGTTCCGGTCACTGACCATTGATCGCGGCTCTGAAAGCGGAATCAGAGAGGGGATGCCGGTATTGGCTGCTGACGGAGTTGTGGGGCAGACGATAAAGGTAACGGCAAACTCCAGCCGGGTTCTGCTACTGACTGACCATGCCAGCGGCATTGCTGCCGTGATTCAGCGCTCCCGGGCCCGGGGTGTTGTCAAGGGCCGGGGTGATAACCTTTGTTCGCTTGAGTTTGCCATGCGGGGAGAAGATGTGCAGGTTGGAGACCAGGTGGTCAGCTCCGGTATTGGCGGTGTCTTTGCCAAAGGGTTGCCGGTTGGAGAGATAACTATGGTAAAAAAGGGGGAGTACGGTATTTTTCAGACCGTCACTATCCGCCCGGCGGTCAGGATTGCGCATCTTGAAGAGGTGCTGGTGGTGCTGCATGTTCCGCAAGACTAGGATTCTCCTGCCATGACCGGATTTTTGAAGGGAACGGTGCTGGTACTTGTGGTCGTTTTACTGCAAACATCCGTACTTCCCCACTATCTGATTTCTCTTTACAAACCGGATCTCTTGCTGGTGCTGATGGTGTTTCTTGCTCTGCGGGCACCGCTTGCAACAAGTCTTCCAGCTGCCTACGGGCTTGGACTGCTCAAGGATTGTCTGAGCGGCCTCTATTTTGGACTGAATGCCTTTTCATTTCTTGTTGTTTATCTGGTTCTGAAAATGCTCTCTGATCGCCTCTACGTTCAAAACGCCTTTCTGCTTGTTTTGACCGTTTCAGCTTCAACTGTTGCCACCATGCTGATCAATGTGCTGCTCCTCTCAATATTTTCTGAAGCTTCCGGGCTTGTTTCATCGTTGACGATAGCGATGATACCTCATCTGTTGATGAACGCATTTGTTGCTTCCCTGGTGGCTGCTTTTCCGGATTATACCCAGGCTCGGGCTATCAAATGATCAAAGAGCAGCGTTATGTCAGAGAACCGTCTCAACCAAGGCAGCGTACTATACCGCTGGCTTTTGCAGTGACGTTCCTTTTCTTTCTGCTTTTGTTGCGGCTTTGGTACCTGCAGATTATCAAGGTTGATGACTACCGTACCATGTCTGAAAGTAATCGGCTGCGTTTTCTTCCGGTGGCTGCTTCCCGTGGGTCGCTAATGGATCGGAATGGTACGGTCATGGTCAATAACCGTCCATCCTTCAGTCTTTCAATCATCCCGCAGGAAGTAAAGGATATTGACAGCCTCCTGAATCGTCTCGCTTCCTTGCTGCACCTGGATCGGGCTGAACTTGAAGAACGCTGGAAAAAATCCAGGGGGCGTGCCCGCTATTATCCGGTGGTGCTTGCGATTAACATCAGCCAGGAACAGGTAGAAATTGTCGAGGAAAACCGCCTGAGGTTGCCGGGGGTGGAGATCTCCATGAAGCCGGTTCGTGAGTACTTTTTTAAAAATTCGGCAGCCCATTTGCTGGGGTATATCGCCGAGATATCGGATAAGGAGCTGGAGTCTGCAGTCAATGCAGAGTACAACCCCGGTGACTATATTGGAAAAAATGGCATTGAAAAAGCATGGGAGCAGGAGCTGCATGGTGATGATGGCGGTCGCCAGATTGAAGTAGACTCCCGTGGACGTGTTTTGCGGGTGTTGGTTGAGCGGAGTTCCACAGTGGGAAACAGCCTGGTATTGACCGTTGACAGCCGCCTGCAGCAGGTTGCAGAAGCCGCTTTTGGTGCCCAGGCCGGTGCTGCCGTTGTCATGGATGTCACGAATGGAGAGGTCTTGGCTTTTGTAAGTAATCCCACCTTTGATCCATCGCTCTTTGCCGGACGGATACCTCCTGATATATGGAAAGGGTATCTGGATGATAAACGGCATCCCCTTGAAAACAAGGCCTTGTCCGGTCAGTA
>CAXNJF010000054.1:0-8029 GCA_964202585.1 Trichlorobacter sp.
CAATATCCTTAAGACACTAGATGAGTTGATTGACAAGCTTAAAAACAATCCCACTGACTTGGCAGGGATGGATGCTCTTACCGCCAAACTGGATGACGGCAGCCAGCAGATAGCCAACGCCCAGGTTACCAATGGAACCCGGATCACCCGGCTTGCCTCGATGGCCTCGTTGCTCTATAACTCCAACAACACAATCCAATCGGTTATCGGTAACGTGCAAAATGCCGATTACGCCAAGCTGGGGATTGTGTTGCAACAGCAAGAATTGGCATTTAATGCAACGCTGTCCACAACAGCAAAAATCGGGCAGATGTCGTTGCTGGATTATATGTAGGGTTCTTGGCAAGTCAGCTACCACAACGGCCTGCATCTTCGAATGGATGCAGGCCTTTTTTGTTACTGTTGCCCTTTGGCCAGGTTTTCAAACCGTGTGTGCTCCCCCATAAAGGCCAGCTCCACCGTGCCGATCGGACCGTTCCGTTGCTTGCCGATAATTACCTCTGCACTTCGTTCATGGTTTGCGGTACAGCTTCCATCCTTCTTCCTGCAGTGTTCGCAGTAGACCGCCTCACGGTAGACAAACATGATCACGTCAGCATCCTGCTCAATCGCGCCTGATTCCCGCAGGTCGCTCATCATCGGACGTTTATCGCTTCTGTTTTCAAGGCTCCGGTTCAACTGGGAAAGCGCCACCACCGGGACATGCAGTTCTTTGGCAAGGGCCTTCAGCGAACGGGAGATCTCGGAAATCTCCTGCTGGCGAGATTCCGGATTTGCGCCACCCCGCATCAACTGCAGGTAGTCGATGATAATCAGGCCGATGTTGTGCTCTGTCTTCAGGCGCCGAGCCTTTGAGCGAAGTTCCAGTACACTGATGGCCGGTGTGTCGTCGATAAAGATGTTGGCGTTATGAAGAATGCTGGCAGCACGCTGCAGACGGGGCCAATCGCTGTCAAGGAAGTGGCCGGTACGCATCCGGCTGGCATCAACCCGGGCAAGTGAAGAAAGAAAGCGCATCACCAGCTGTTCTTTGCCCATCTCCAAAGAAAAAATTACCGAACCGACCCGTTCCTTGGCCTCGGCACTGGCATGGCTGGCAATGTTCAGCGCCAGCGTGGTCTTGCCCATGGAGGGACGGGCAGCGATGATGATCAGGTCACCGGGCTGAAAACCGGCGGTCATATGGTCAAGGTCAAGGTAGCCGGAGGGGGTCCCGGTAATCGCTTCTTTTTTTTCGTAGAGCGTCTGCAGCATCTTGAAGGTGTCTTTAATGACATCCTTGACCGGATAATATTGTGGCCGCAATTTGTTTTCAGCCAGGTCAAAGAGCGCTTTCTGGGCGCCATCCAGCATTTCGTTGACATCTCCCTGCTCTTCATACCCCTTGGTGACGATATCGGTAGCAACTGTGATCAGACGCCGGTTCAGTGCTTTTTCTTTCACGATCTTGCAGTAGTAACTGACGTTGGCAGCGGTAGGAACGTAATCCACCAAGGTTGCCAGATAGGAGGCTCCGCCACAGGTGTCAAGGTCTCCCCGCCGCTTGAGCGTATCGGTCAGGGTGATCAGATCGCAGGGCTCGCGCTTTTCTGAAAGCTCCAGCATGCCGCCGAAGATCTTGCGATGGGCTTCCCGGTAAAAATCTTCCTGCGTCAGTACTTCGAGTACCCGGTTGATGGCATCATTGTCGATCAGAATCCCGCCCAGAATCGACATTTCAGCTTCAAGGCTCTGGGGGGGGAGTTTGTGCAGATGGTCCTGAGACATGCTTATCTCCTGAAACTGCGGATCAGATCGGTTACTTCAGTGACGACATCAGCGACATCATTATCTGTCATGGCCGGGAACAGGGGGAGCGACAGAATCCTGTCAGATGCGTAGCTTGCGTTCGGCAGATCGGTATCAGCCACCGGCAGGTTTTCCCGGTACCAGCTGTGATGGTGGATCGCCTTGTAATGCAGGCCACTGCCGATATTGCGGGCTTTTAACTCAGCCATGAAACGATCCCGGTCAATGGTCAGCATCTCGGTCCTGACAAGCGGTGTATAGAGGTGCCAGGCGTGTCGTTGCTGGTAAGGCGCATAGCAGGGCAGGGCCAGTTCGGGCAGATCGGCAAAGGCGGCATTATACTGTTCTGCAAGTTCTTTGCGGCGGTCAATGAAACCATCCAGCCGTGGCAGCTGGTGAATGCCGATGGCGGCTTGAATATCCATCATGTTGTATTTGTAACCGGGCAACATGATATCGTAATTGGGGCTGCCACTGGCAGCAAACCGCTTCCAGGCCTCCCGGCTCATCCCGTGAAATTTTAATAACGACACCTCTTCGGCCAGAGTTTCGTCAGCGGTACAGACCATGCCCCCCTCGCCGGTGGTAATGTTCTTGTTGGGGTGGAAGGAGAAGATGGAAATGGAGTCGAGACTGCCGATCTTTTTCCCCTTGTATTCACTGCCTGCGGCATGGGCTGCATCTTCGATCACGGTCAGGCCGTGCTCTCTGGCCAGATCAAAGATCGGATCCATATCACAGGACTGTCCTGCAAAGTGTACCGGGATAATGGCGCGGGTACGGGGGGTAATCTGCTCCGCCACTCTGGTAACATCTATATTCAGGGTACCCGGTTCTATGTCGGCCAGCACCGGCGTGGCGCCGGCCAGAACGATCATGCTGACCGTGGAGGCAAAGGTCATCGGGGTAGTAATGATCTCGTCCCCTTCCTTGATTTTCAGGGCCAGCAGGGTCAGGTGCAGTCCGGCCGTGGCAGAACTGAGTGGCACGGCAAAAGGAGCGCCGACGTAAGCCTTGAAGGCATCTTCAAAGCGTTTAACCTTGGGACCGGTGGTGATCCAGCCGGAGCGGAGCGAGTCAACTACTTCGTCGATCTCTTCATCGCCCAGGGCCGGGGTGGAAAAGGGTAAAAATGTGGCACGCATATGAGAGTTACTCCCTGTACAGGTAAGATTAGTGATTTGAAAGTAATGCCTGGTTTGCTGTTTCCAGAACTATCGTAGGTGTAGTGTTTATTACGGTGGCAAAATTACGGATGTCACTGCGAGGTAATACAAGTAAAACATGCTGGTCAGATTTCCATAAGTGCACAAAATCAACAAAATTTGGAAACCAGGGCCGTTGATCCCCCTGCTGGCTCCCAAAGGTCAGTTCATCAAGAATGAATACGGTCATCAGCCGCTTGCGGGTATAAAAATTCATACCCTGGTTTGGTCCGATCTGCGCCAGGATGGTTTGCGGAGTGGCATGTTGTAACGCTGCCTGAGCAATTTTTCGGGACGACAGACTTTCTGCAATCTGATCGCTGTAAAATTTCGGGAACATCAGTTCAATAGCTATCCCGAAGAGTAGGAGCAGGGTTACGATAACTGTCGTTGATCGAGTGCGCAGTCCAAGCAGAAGCAGTACACCCGCTGCTGTGAAAAAAATACCTGAAAAGAGCAGCAGCTGTTTGGGAACGGGCAGATTGTTCTTTTGAACGTGGCCCCATAACTCAGGGAAGATGACAACCGCTGTTGTGCAGATGCCGAGTATCATGACCAGCAGACTGATTAACAAAAATGGCGCACGTATTCCGGTTCCTTTTCGACTGCGCCATTGGCTGACGAAAAAAGCGGCAATCAGGAGTGTCAGCGGCGGAAACACCGGCAGGATATAGGGGATCAGTTTAGAGCTGGAAAGCGAGAAAAACAGTATGATAATCAGTGGCCACAGCAGCAGAAAAAGGGTAACTCCCTTGCTGCTGTGGCGCTCGTGCCATGCGTTCTTCAGGCTGCCTGGAAGGAAAAATGACCAGGGAAACATAGTTAAAATCAGGATGGGAAAAAAGAACCAGAATGGTTGGCTGCGCTGGTGAATCGTGCTGGTATAGCGCTGAAAATGTTCATGAATAAAGAAGAAATGAGGAAATTCCGGGTTTTTGAGCGATACCAGAATAAACCAGGGGGCTGTGACAGTGCTAAAGAGCAGCAGGCCTGAAAACCAGGGGAGCTGACGCAAGAGCTGCCAGCGCATGCTTACCAGCAGGTACCAGAAGATGATCCCGCCGGGCAGAACAATGCCGATCAAGCCTTTGGCGAGCACCGCCAGTCCACTGAAGATAAAGAAGAGCTGAAAAAAAAGCTGCTGTTTCCGGTCAGTGCAGCGGGTAGCAGACAGGAAGCAGAACAAGGCTGCGGAAAGACAGAAGGTCAGCAGCATGTCAGTCAGTATGATTCTTGACTGGATCAAAAAACCGGCGCTTGATCCCAGGATCAATGCCGCAATCAGAGCTGTTTTCCGGTCAAAGAGCTTGCGGCCGGCAGCGTAGGTGAGCAGTACGGTCAGCAGACCGGATAGTGTACTGGGCAAACGGGCGGCCCATTCATGCTGTCCGAACAGCTGCATGGACCCGGCGTTCAGCCAGTATAAAAACGGTGGCTTTTCAAAATATTTGACGTAATTAAGGGTTGGCGTGACAAAATCACCCCGCTCCAGCATCTCACGGGGGATCTCGGCGTAGCGGCCTTCATCCGGGTCAATCAGCGGTGCAGAGCCAAGACCGGCTAAAAACAGAAAGCCAAAAAGTATGGACAGCAGAAAAATGTCCCGCAGCCAGCGACCATCCGGTTGGTTAAGGTGTTCGTAGAGGTGGCTCATGAACAGGTTTCCATAAGTTTGCCCGGTAGCCGGATCAAGTCATCGGGCTCAGCCTGGGCAGGCACTGGCAGAATAATTCTCATGTTGGGATGGACGCCATCAAGCGGGGCTGCCTGCTGTTGAGTATCTGCACGCAGCAGGGTGTCCGCAACAAAATCAACGTTTTTCATGGCAGGCCCCATCAGAGAGAGCTGGTCGCCTTGTCTGAATCGATTTTTTACCACCACCAGAGCGGTGCCGTCCGGAAATACCGTTTCAATCGTCCCTACCAGCTGGTGGCTACGCAGGTAGCCTGCCTGATATGATTGGCCGACATCACGGGGATCACCGAGCAGGAAGCCGGTTGTGTAACCACGATGGCTGACGGTGGTCAGCTCTTCCAGCCAGGCGGGATTAAAGCTATAGCTGTCAGGATCAGCATAAAAAGTATCAAGGGCGGTCCGGTAGACCCGCAGCACACCGGCAAGGTAATGGACCCCCTTCATTCGTCCCTCGATCTTGAGGGCTCCGACACCGGCCCGGACCAGCTCCGGCAGGTACTCCAGCAAACAGAGGTCACGGGAGTTGAAAATGAAGGTGCCGTGAGCATCTTCTTCGATCGGCAGGTACTGGCCAGGGCGGGTTTCTTCAACCAGTGAGTATTTCCAACGGCAGGGTTGCGTACATTCGCCCAGATTGGCGCTGCGTCCGGTCAGGGCACTGGAGAGCAGGCACCGTCCCGAATAGGCGATACAGAGGGCGCCATGAACAAATACCTCGCAGGGCATGGTAACGGTACTGGCGGTGGAGCGGATATCATCCAGCGTCATTTCCCGGGCCAGATTCACCCGGCTGAGCCCCTGCTCCTGCCAGAACAGCGCGCACTCACGGTTGATGGTGTTGGCCTGGGTGGAAAGATGGATTTCCCGTTCCGGCGAGATGCGCCGAATCATGCGCAGTACACCGGGGTCGCTGACAATATAGGCGTCAAACGGCAGTGGAGCAAGTTCCTGCAGATACTGCTCAAGTCTGTTCAGGGTATGATCCGGTGGATAGCTGTTAATAGTCAGGTAGCCGCGTACTCCCTTGTCATGGCACAGGGCAAGGGCCGGGGCCATCTCTTCCAGCGTGAAGTTGCCTGCCATATTGCGCAGGCCAAACTCCGGTCCCCCCAGATAGACAGCATCAGCGCCATACCTGATGGCGCATTTCAGTTTTTCCATGGTGCCGGCAGGAGCCAGTAGTTCCGGTTTATTCACAGCAGATCCACTCTTGATTAGTAATCAACGTAACAGGGGCGAGATGCTAGCATAGGAGGGGGCTGTCTGTAAAATGCAAACGGGAAAATCCTGACTTTCGCTTGACAAAGCCGGTTTTCTGGCTTTAATAACAAAAACCTACGAAAAAACGGGAGTGTTGCATGAACAACCTGCAGGCATTGGGGCGTTTGGCGCTGGTAACACTGCTCCTTGGCGGCTGTGCCGCCAACGATGTGATGGTTAAACGCCAGACTGAGACAGAAACAAAGGTTGAGCACCTCTTTCAGGTTGTGGGCGGGCTTGAGGCACGGCTGAGTGAGCTTTCCGGGAGGCAGGCCGCCCTTGAGGAAAAAGCCAGTCAGCAGGCAAAACTTTTTCAGGAACTTTCTGACAAGGTCAACGCACTGTCAGAGACGAGTCAGACCAGGCTGCAGAGTGTGCCTGCCGCTATAACCCCGAAGGTAGAGGTGGTGAATCCTGACCCGACGTCAAAAGGCAAGGATACCGGCCCGCCTCAAGCGTATCTGAAGGCTTTTGGACTCTACAGTACCAACAACTTTACCGCTGCGGTTCACGCCTTTGAGCAGTTCCTGAAAGAACAGCCGTCAAGCGACTATGTGCCCAATGCTACCTACTGGATCGGGGAGTGCTACTACAGCAGTTCCGATCTGCCCAAGGCGTTGGTGGCATTTCAGAAGGTGCTTGATAGCTGGCCGCGCCATCCCAAGGCTTCTGACGCACTGCTCAAGATCGGCTACAGTTATAGTGTGCTGAAACAGCATGACAAAGCCAAGGCAGCCTTTGAAGGGCTTATTCGCAGCTATCCCGGCAGCCCTGCTGCGGTAAAGGCACGGGAACGGCTGATGTCAAGTAACCAATCGGTATCTGCCCAGCAATGAAAAATGAGGTGACCATGAAATCCCGAATTAAACTGGTTTGCTCCGTACTGTTAATGTTTGTGTTGGCTCCGCTTCTGCTTTTGGCAGCAGAGGAGCCAACAGTCTATGTCATCCAGAAGGGTGATACACTTTGGGGGCTTTCCGAGAGGTTTCTCAATGACCCCAAGTACTGGCCTGATCTCTGGTCAAAAAACGCACAGGTAACCAATCCGCATCTGATCTATCCGGGGCAGATGGTTCGTTTTAAGGACGGCCATCTGGAAATTGTGACAGCCCCGGTTGAAGAAAGCGCCCCGAAGGCAACTGAAGCTCCGGTTGCGGATGTGGTTGCTGAAGAGAAGACCTTTACGGTACGCGGTAATGAAGGCTGGTTACTGGACAAGGATGATCCACCGATCGGCAGAGTTATTGCCGGGCAACATGGCCGTTTGATCCTGGGTGAAGGAGATACTGTATATACTGACATCGGTAGTGCCCATGGTGGTAGTGATCAGGAAAAATATACGATAATCCGAAAATCCTCGACGATCAGGCATCCTGTCACAAACGAGAATCTTGGGTATAAGGTCACCCTGCTTGGGTCGTTAGAGCTGACTAATGTAAGAGATCTGAATTCCAGGGGGATAATCAACTACTCATTTAAAGAGATTGAGCCTGGTGATCTGCTTGTCACCTACCGGGAGATCAAAAGCAGGAAGATTCCCCTGAAGCTGGCCACTCGCCAGTTAGACGGCTATATTGTTGCAAGCGCTACAGGGGCCGATGCTATTGCTGCCGGTGATGTGGTCTATCTGGATCTTGGCGCCTCACAGGGGGTTGAGCCAGGTAATTTGCTGTATATATCCCGTAAGGTAACTATTGAGAAGATGCTGGTTGGACGCTACGTTGGAGAGCTGCCTAGCGAAGTTATTGGTGCACTGGTCATTGTTGAAGCAGATGCCAAAACCTCAACCGCCATTATAGTTAAAAGTTGCGACGCAATTTTTAAGGGGAATGAGGTTCACAGCGCACGTCCCTAGCTGTCAAGCTTCAGTTATATGCAGAAGGCCGGCCCGGAGTCGGCCTTCGCTTTTTTGATGGAGTCTGTTTGTGGATCATGTTTCCTGGCTGGCATTACGGTCAGCTGAAGGGGTGGGGCCGGTTCTGTTCCGGCGTCTGCTTGAGCGTTTTGATTCCCCGGCGCAGGTACTTTCGGCCAGTCCGGAAGCTCTTATGGCGGTCAGGGGTGTAACGCCGTTGACCGCT
>CAXNJF010000055.1:0-8027 GCA_964202585.1 Trichlorobacter sp.
TGCAGCAGCGGTGTATCAGGACAAGCGGCTTGAACCTGATCAGATCAGAGAGCTGAACCGGTTGCTTAAGGAGTTGAACGAATGAGGAACCATAAAAATAGTGTTACTTATGGTGACAAAAGTTGTCGTGAATGAACAGAAAAGCGTAAAAAGCCAGGAATCGCTTCCCGGCTTTTTACGTTCAAAGAATTGATTTTGTGTATCAGCTTGCCCGTGAGATCTCTTCAAGGTTGCCGGCAATCACCGTTGCAGTGGCTGCCTGCTCTTCAGAGGCGGTGGCGATCTGGGAAATCAGGTTTTTGATGTTTTCAACCGAATCAACAATGGCGATCAAGGATGCTTCTGCCTGATGGGAAAGCTGTTCCCCCTTCTCCGCCTCGGTTTTGCCCCCTTCAATGGAGGTAACCGCCTTCTGGGTGTTGGACTGGATCTCGGCCACCATGGCGCCGATCTGCTTGGTGGAGGTCATGGTACGTTCAGCCAGACGCCGAACCTCATCGGCAACCACGGCAAAACCACGGCCCATCTCACCGGCACGGGCAGCTTCAATGGCTGCGTTCAGTGCCAGCAGGTTGGTCTGATCTGCAATTTCATTGATTACATTAACGATCTCACCGATCTTCTCCGAAGTTGCACCAAGATTGCCAACGATAACAGCAGATGAACGGACTACCTCGGCTACCTGCTGCATCCCTTTGACCGCCTGATTGACCACTCTCTGACCTTCGTGGGCGCTGTCTGCCACCTGGGCGGCTGAATCTGCAGCATTGGTGGTGTTTCCGGCCACTTCGTTGACAGTCATGCTCATTTCTTCCATGGCTGTGGCGATCTGGTGAATCCGCTCTTCAAGATAGTTCTTGCGCTCGATATCCTTATACTGCTGGTCTTTGATCTTGCGCTCAGCAGTAATATCGCTCCAGCAGGCCATAAAGCAGAGCAGTTTGCTGCTGTCGGTCGGATCCCAGATAGGGTAGGCCTTGGTCTGCAGGGTAACGCCACCAATTGGAATATCGGCCGAGTGAGGCATCTTGCTGCGAGGATCAGAAAAAATACTGCGAATACGCCCCGGATCCTTGTGGAACTGATGGATCGAGTTGCCAAAGGCATTGTTTACATCAGCCCCGCGCAGACCGGAGTTAAGTTCTGATCGATGCTGCTGCAGCAGCTCTTTGGCTTTACGATTCATATAAAAAATTTTGTTGTCATTGGTGGTATCGCAGAGCATGACCACGTTATCAACATTGTCCAGCATCTGCATCAATTTCTTGATTTCATTGTCTTTATCAGTCAGTTCCTGTTTGCTGGGTCCGCCAAATAGTCCCATATCAGTGCTCCTTTGATGCTGGAAGATGTGCGTTGCAAGGCACAGTATAACCAAGAAGAGGATAATTGCAAGGAAGAGAAATGAAGGCTATGATGACATTTTAATTTATTCAGGAGGACAAAACATGTTTAAAAAACTGCTTTCCGTTGTTGTTCTGGCAACGGTTGCCGGAGTGCTGTTGTCCGGCTGTAAAGATAATGGAAAAAAATCCGGCCAACAGACAGCGCGTCCGATCGTGGTTACCACGCTTTTCCCGCTCTATGATTTCTGTCGTACCATTGCAGGAGACCGGATGGAGGTACAACTGCTGCTGCCGCCCGGTGTTGAGCCGCACCACTTTGAACCGAAGCCGGATGATCTGGCCCGCATCCATCGGGCGGCCCTGTTTGTTTACATCGGTCCGTTTATGGAGCCCTGGGCTGATCGTGTACTAAGCGGTCTTGACCGGAAAAAGGTGAGGGTGGTTGCAGCTGCCCAAGGGGTTACGTTATTGCCTGCTCCGGCTCATTCAGGCAAAGCCGGACATACCCATGACCACGATCACGGGCACAAGCAGCAGGCCGAGACGATGGATCCCCACGTATGGCTTGACTTCAGTATTGATCAAACCATGGTTGCCAGAATCCTTGAGGCGTTTGTGGCGGCAGACCCTGCCGGAGCAGAGGAGTATCGCAGGCGGGCTGCGGATCTGACTGAACAGCTTGCCGTACTTGACAAAAAGTACAAACAAGGGCTCACCAACTGCACCAGCAGAGTGCTGTTGCATGGTGGCCATGCTGCCTTTGGTTATCTGGCAAAACGCTATGATCTTGATTACCAGGCCGCAGCAGGGGTGACTGCCGAACTTGAGGCAACACCGCGTCGTCTGGCCGAACTGGTGAAGCAGGTACGGGAAAACAAGGTAACTGCAATTTTTTCAGAGGAACTGGTATCACCACGGGTGGCGAGAACCATTGCCGGGGAGACCGGCACCACGGTGTTAAAGTTGCATGGCGGCCATAATGTTGCAAAAGAAGAGCTGGAGCAGGGAATTACCTTCAATATGCTGATGGAAGAGAATCTGAAAAATCTGCAGCTTGGGCTTGTATGCAAGAACTGATCAGGGTTGACAATCTTTGTTGTCGTCACGGTGCGGTGGAAGCGTTGTCAGATGTCAGTTTCAGTGTGACAGCCGGAGACTATCTGGGAATAGTCGGGCCCAACGGTTCCGGTAAAAGTACCCTGGTGCGGGCACTTTTGGGCTTGATGCCGGTGCAGCAAGGCCGTATTACCCTTTTGGGAGAATCCAGAGAAACTTTTAGCGGCTGGGAACTGCTGGGGTATCTGCCTCAGAATATGGGACCGCTGAATCCGGCCTTTCCTGCTACGGTGGCCGAAGTGGTACAGTTGGGGCTATTGGCTGGCAAGGGGCTGCCCCGCCGGTTGTGTCGCCATGACCGTCAACAGGTACAAGCTATTCTTGAGCTTCTGGGAATTGATCATCTGCAGAAGAGGCTGATCGGCGAGCTGTCAGGTGGCCAGCAGCAGCGGGTCATGCTGGCACGGGCACTGGTCAATAATCCTGAACTGTTGGTGATGGATGAACCGACCGCTGCCCTTGATCCTGAAATCAGGGATCGCTTTTATGATCTGGTGGCGCAGATGAATACGTCACGAGGGACAACGGTTCTTTTGGTAACCCACGATACCGGCACCATCGGACAATACGCTTCACGAATGCTGTATCTTGATAAAAAAGTACTGTTTTTTGGTTCTTTTGACGAGTTCTGCCATTCGCCGGAGATGGCGGCTTTTTTTGGGGAACATTCACAGCACCTGATTTGCCACCGACATTAAAGAAAGGCAAGGGCAAAGGTCAGGGGGCAAGGGTCAAAACCTTGTATCTCTGTCCCTTGCCCCTTGACCCCTGCCCCTATGTTTTTTGAAATGTTCTCATACGGTTTTATCCAGCGGGCACTTTTGGCCGGCATTCTGATCGGCGTGCTATGTGCCGTACTAGGGGTCTTTCTGGTGTTGCGGCGGCTGTCGCTGATCGGTGACGGTCTGGCCCATATTACCTTTGGCTCTGTGGCTCTGGCACTGTTTGCCGGTCTGCAGGGAGCTGCCATGTTACTGGTCTCCCTGCCGGTGGTGCTGCTGGCCTCCCTCGGTATACTGAAGTTGGCCGGCAAGGCCCGGCTTGGCGGTGATGCTGCCATCGGAATTGTCTCGTCAGTGGGGGTTGCACTGGGGGTGATGCTTTCAGTGCTGGGCAAGGGCTACGGAGTTGATCTGTTCAGCTATCTGTTTGGCAGCATCCTTGCTATAAGTCAGGCAGAACTGTTTGTGGCAGGCGCCCTTTTTGTAACGGTTCTGGCGCTTTTGTGGCTCTTTTACAATGATCTTGTAGCGCTGACCTTTAACGAGGAACTGGCCGTTACCAGTGGCATCAAGATCCGTTTTTTAAATGGGTTGCTGGCTGCCCTGACCGCGCTTACCGTCGTGCTGGCCATGAAACTGGTGGGGGTGATGCTGATTTCAGCATTGTTGATCCTCCCAGCCTCAACTGCTTTGCAGGTTGCCCGTGGTTTCAGGATGACAGTTATTCTGTCAGTGCTGGTTTCCCTGCTGGCCGTAGTGGGGGGGATCATGCTTTCGTTTCTGCTGAACCTGCCGTCCGGCGCTACCATCATTCTGATGGCATTTGGACTCTTTTGTTGCGGGTATCTCTTTCGGCAGATTACCGTAGCAAAAAGTGCTCGTTAAAGTACATGGGGAGACCGCAGAATCAGTCACATCAAAAGCAGAGTGGCTGTCTCCAGTAAACTTTTTTTGTAAAATCTGTAAAAATATGTTGAGTGTCTTGCCTGGGTGTTGTATAAATACTTTCTCTTTATTCCATGCTTTATTGCAGGGGGTTGTAGCTCAGTTGGTTAGAGTGCCGGCCTGTCACGCCGGAGGTCGCGGGTTCGAGCCCCGTCAACCCCGCCATTTATAACAAAGAGGGTGCTCATCAGCAGCACCCTCTTTCTTTTTGTTTTGATTTGAGGTAGATCGCTGGATATGAACAAGGCCTTTGTTGTCATACCTACCTATAATGAGCAGGATAACCTGCAGCGGCTGATTGATCTGGTTTTGCTGCAGGATCCGTCATTGCATGTATTGGTGGTTGATGACAACTCTCCGGATGGCACCGGTCAACTTGCTGATGAACTTTCCCGGAAGAACGGGCGGGTCAATGTGTTGCATCGACCTGCCAAAATGGGGCTTGGCTCTGCCTATCGTGAAGGCTTCAGACGGGCAATGGAACTTGGTGCTGATCTGCTGATCGAGATGGATGCTGATTTTTCTCACGATCCGTCAGTGCTGCCGGTTTTTCTGGAGCAGATAAAGACCCATGACCTTGTGATCGGTTCACGCTATTTAAACGGAATCAGCGTGGTCAATTGGCCGTTACGGAGATTGATGCTCAGTTATGGTGCCAACTGGTATACCCGCTTGATCACGGGCCTGACCATTATGGACTGTACCAGCGGATTCAAATGTTTTCGTCGCAGCCTGATCGAGCAGATTGATCTTGACCGGGTACGCTCTGACGGTTATTCCTTCCAGATAGAGATGAATTTCAGGTCTGCCGAACAAGGAGCGCGTATTGGTGAAGTACCGATCATCTTTATTGACCGGCGGGTTGGACAATCAAAGATGTCAAAACGGATTGTCAGGGAAGCGGTTTTGATGGTCTGGAAGTTGAAGCTGGGTAGTCTGTTTGGACGCAGGGGAAACCGTGGCTAGCGTGGCGTGGTCCCTGATTGCGGTTAGTTCTTTTTGGTGCTGGGTTGCCACCTTCCTGTTTTTTATCTTCAAAGCTTTTCCACAGATCGGCGTTTTTAAATCCCGTCAGGCTTTGATCTGGGGAGGAATTTCAGTTCTGTCTGCCTGTCTGTGGGTTATCGCATTAAGAAATGCATGATTAACCTGCGGTCATTGTCTTTTCAGTTTTACCCAATGCAGCCCTGTGCTATTACTGTCTGAACCATCCCTTGATCAACCGGTGACCACGATGATTCAGTTCCACAATGTTTTTCTTGCCTACCAAAAAGATGCCACAGCACTGCAGAACATCAGTTTCAGAATTCCCAAAGGTGAATTCGTCTTCCTGACCGGCCCGTCAGGAGCTGGCAAAACCACGCTTCTGCGGTTGATCTATGGAGCTTTGACCCCTTCGCGTGGTCAGGTTCTGATTGATGGACAGAATGTGAGCCGCTTGCCACAATCACAGCTCCCTTATCTGCGACGCAGCATCGGGGTGGTATTCCAGGATTTCAAGTTACTGCAGAACAGGTCGGTTTTTGAAAATGTTGCGATCACTCTTGAAGTGCAGGGGGGCGGTAGCAAGGCTGATATCAGCAAACGGGTCATGCATATCCTGCGGCAGATGGGGATGGAGAGCAAGATTTCACTGACTCCCCAACGCCTGTCCGGTGGGGAGCAGCAACGGGTTGCCCTTGCCCGTGCCCTGGTGAATGAACCCAAGATTCTGCTGGCAGACGAACCGACCGGTAACCTTGATGATGCCAACAAAATGCAGATTTTGAATATCTTTAAAGAGGCTAACATAAAAGGTACCACGGTGGTTGTTGCAACCCATGACCGCCGTTTGATTGATCATGCCCATAACCGGACCATACGGTTGCAGGATGGCGAACTAGTTGATGCCGGGGAGGTGCTCAATGAAGAAATTCAGTAGCAAACGCCCTACCATGACGGCACCCGGCGCCCAGGGACGGCTGCGCTATTTTATAGGGCGTGCCTTGATCAATATCCGCCAGAACGTGTTTGTGAATGTCGTGACGATTGGCACCATTACGTTGGCACTGCTGATTGTCTCATTGTTTCTGCTCTTGTTTGTGAATTTGGAAAATGCCGCTGAAAACTGGAGCGAAAAGGTACAGGTTACTGTCTATTTCGATAAGGAACTTACGCCGCAGGCACAGACTGATATTAAAAACAGAATTCAGGCACTACCAGCAACGTCAAAGGTACAGTGGGTCAGTCGTGATGAAGCACTAAAACGGTTCAAGGGGCGCCTGAAAGGGCAGGAGACCTTGCTGGAAGGGATCAGGCCGGAAATTTTGCCGACTTCTTTTGAGATAACCCTGAAAAAGTCCAGTCGCAGCACTGAATCGGTTGATGGCTATGTGACCAAACTCAAAGCTATTCCCGGCATTGGTGAGATTCAGTATGGTGAAGAATGGGTGCGGCGTTTTAATACCTTTTTGACCTTTATGAGAATAGTTGGCGGACTGGTCGGGGGATTTCTGGTGCTGGCGGTTATCTTTATTGTTTCTAACACGATCCAGTTGACTATCTATGCCCGCCGCGATGAACTTGAGATTATGTCACTGGTGGGGGCCACCAGGTTGTTCATAAAAATGCCGTTTCTGCTGGAAGGACTGCTGCAGGGCATCGCTGGTGGAATAATCGCTTTATTGCTGCTGCTTTCCGTACATCTGCTGTTTTTGCATAATGCCGGCAACTTTCTGACCTTTAACCCTGTCACTGCCGGACTTTCCTTTCTGCCACCCGAGTATTGTGCCGGACTGATTGCCGCAGGAGCGGTGCTTGGTTTCCTTGGAAGCCTGACAGCACTACGACGCTTTATCAATGAGATAACCGGTTAATCCCCTGTGAACAGGTATATCGGGTGCATATTTGCTGTACTGCTGGCCTTTCCGGTTTTATCACAGATATCGGTAGATGCCAGTCCCCAGGATGAGCTGCGCGGTGTAAAGAAAGAGATCCGTGACAAGCAGCATTTGATCAAGAAAACCCGCAAGGTTGAAGAGGCGATATCCAGCGAACTGCAGGAGATTATACAGTCACTGACCCGGAAAGAATCAGAGCTGAAGCAACTGGATCGCGACCTGTTGACTGCGGAAGGGGGCATTGAACGGACTGGCCGGGAGATTGAGCGGGTAACAGTAGAGGCACAGCAGAAGCAGCTACAGATTGAACGGCGTCTGACGTCACTCTACAAGGCTGGTGAACTGGGAATGGTCCGGATGTTCTTTTCTGCCGAGAGTTTTCCACAGATGGCTGAAAACATCCGCTACATGCGCTCGGTACTGGAGCAGGATAAACAGATATTTTCAGAATATAACAAAAAGATTGACGAGTTACGTCAGTTAAAGCTGCGTATTGAACAGGATGCCCTCCGCAAGGAGCGCCTGAAGGGAACGATCGCTTCAAAGAAGCAGGAAATTGAGCAGGAAAAACTCAAAAAAACAAGTTATTTGAGTAAAGTACGCCAGGACCGTCAGAGTCATGAGTTATCACTCAAAGAATTAGAGGCTAATGCTGCAAAATTACAGCAGATGCTTGCCAGACTTGAGGCATTAAGCCGTAGAAAAGCCGCTGAAAAACACGATCCTGCTGCCAAGCGTAAGCCATTACCTGCATTACCACCTGTTCCTGATCGGGGATTTGCTTCACAAAAAGGTCACATGAAAATGCCGGTCAAGGGTGAGATTATTGAGACCTTTGGCAAGCATAAACATCCTGAGTTCAATTCCTATACGTTTAGCAAAGGGATTGTCATCAAGTCTCCTTCGGGAACCGATATTCATGCCATCTATGAAGGTACGGTCATTTTTGCTGATTATTTTAAAGGCTATGGCAACATGATCATTATTGACCACGGAGGCGGTTATTTCAGTCTCTATGC
>CAXNJF010000056.1:0-8011 GCA_964202585.1 Trichlorobacter sp.
GATCAGGGTCTGTTTCATGGCTGCCGCCCTTCCCGCCGGTCCAGCTCCACTTCTGCATAGGCCGAGTGGTTATGGATCGACTCGAAGTTCTCTGCCTCCACCGAGAACCAGGTGATGTTATCGGAGGCTGCCAGCCGCAGGTAGGCCTCTCGTACCATATCCTCCACAAAGCGGGGGTTCTGGTAGGCCTGTTCGGTCACATGCTTTTCATCGGCCCTCTTCAACAGTGCATAAAGCGGGCTGCTGCCGCATTGTTCGATCAGCTCCACCAGATCTTCAATCCAGATAAACTCCTTGTAACGCACCTTGACCGTCATAATACTGCGCTGGTTGTGGGCACCAAAACGGGAAAGTTCTTTGCTGCAGGGGCAGAGCGAGGTGACCGGCACCTTGACCCCCAGCACAAAGTCAAGTCGGTCGCCGTTCAGGCAGGCGTCAAACTCGCAGGTATATTCCATCAGGCTGCGGGCCTTTGAAACCGGCGCTGCCTTGTCAATAAAGTAGGGGAACTCAACCCGCAAATGGGCTGTCTCTGCTCCCAGCTTCCGGCGCATCTCCTGCAGGATGTCCTCCAGACG
This sequence comes from Trichlorobacter sp., assembly GCA_964202585.1. GTDB lineage: Bacteria > Desulfobacterota > Desulfuromonadia > Geobacterales > Pseudopelobacteraceae > Trichlorobacter. The sequence continues at coordinate 579 of CAXNJF010000056.1, forward strand.
GTCCAGGGCCATCTGCTCACGATAGCGGTTCAGGATCTCCACAAAGCGACTCATGTGGGTCCCCTTGAACTGGTGCGGCAGGTCCACGTACATATCCACGGTGGCAACGGTATGCTGCAGGGTGCGGTGCTTGTCCTGCACCACAATCGGGTAGGAGATATTCTTGACCCCCACCTTGCGGATCGGGATCTTGCGGTGGTCGCGGCTTTGTTGCAGGTCAGGCATGGATTTCACGGACATGGGATATCTGCCTCCACCGCCTCCTGGATCGCCTTCCAGACCGCATCGCGCCCATCTTTTGAAAGAGCGGAGAAGTGAACCAGCAATGACTTGTCCATCTGCAGCTTTGCTGCAATGGCAGCGGTCTGTTTGGCCCGTTCGTTTTTGGTCACCTTGTCGCATTTGGTCAGCACGATGATCGGGCGCCGGTTGTAGGAGCGCAGCCAGTCAAGCATCTGCAGGTCATCGTCTGAAGGGATCCTGCGGATGTCCAGGATCAGCACCACTCCCCGCAGTGACTCCCGGCCTGACAGATAGCGCTCCATCATCGGTTTCCACTGGCGTTTGACATCCAGGGGCACCTTGGCGTAACCATAGCCGGGCAGGTCAACCAGGTTAAGGGAAAAGGGGACGCCGGTTACGCAGAAGAAGTTGATCAACTGGGTCCGGCCAGGGGTGGAGCTGGTGCGTACCAGCGCCTTGCGCTCAACAATAACGTTGATCAGGGATGATTTGCCCACGTTGGATCGTCCGGCAAAGGCGATCTCCGGCAGATCTACCGGTGGGTAGTCAACCGGTTTAACGGCGCTTTTGATGAAAGTGGTCTGATGTATGTGCATGGACGGCAGTATAAGCGGTGCTTCCTGTTGCGGCAAGGGGGAAATCAGACAACGTACCGGAAACAATGCACGAGGTTCGGAGTATCCGGTATTAACCCGGCGATGAAGATATAACGACCCGGTTTTTCCCTTCACGTTTGGCCTGGTACAGCGCCTGATCAGCCCGGCGTATCGCCTGGTCAATATTCGACTCATGGCGGGGGTCATAGCCGGCAACGCCTATACTGGCACCGATTATCAGTTCCTGATCGTTATAGGGTACAAAAGCACTGAACGCTTCAAGGAGCCGTTCGGCAACCTGCATGGCAGCGTCAGGCTGTTCCGGCATCACCTGCATTGCAGCAACAAACTCATCCCCCCCGAAACGGGCAACAATATCAACCTCGCGCAGGATTTTTCTCAAGCGCTCTGAAACTTCACATAACACCGCATCACCGGCATCGTGACCAAACTGGTCATTCACCTGCTTGAATCCGTCAAGGTCAATATACAGGATTGCAATACTGCGTTGTTCACGACGGCAGATCGCCTCCAGAGACGCAAGGCGCTCTTCAAAGGCATTGCGGTTGAGGAGGCCTGTCAGGGGGTCGTGGTGGGCCAGCCAGATGATATGCTGTTCAAGTTCCTGACGCTCGGTAATGTCACGAAAAACCAGCACCGCCCCTTTCAGGTTTCCTTTTAACGGAGTGACCAGGACGTTCACCGGGAACGGGGTGCCATCCTTGCGGTGCAGCAGATCACCGGAGATTTCAGCGTTGCCCCCGTCGGTGCAGCAGCGCAGGATCGGACAGATTTCATCACCTATTGACGCACCATTTTTGCTGGCGTGGTGAAACAGCTGATGGATATTCTTCCCCAGCATCTCAGCGGTCTGCCAGCCGGTAAGCTGCTCGGCAGAATGATTGGCAAAGGTTATGGCACCGGATTGGTCCAGGCCGATGATGCCATCACCGGCTGTATGCAGGATGGAATCAGACTTGTCTTTGGCCTGTTTCAGATCTTCCGTAAGCGTCCGCATGACCCCGACAATGTTTCCTGCCTCGCTGTTTTCATCAATCTTCAGTTCATGCCAGTCCTCTCCTGCGGTTATCCGCCGGGCTACCTCCTGCGCGATCAGCACCGGCTTGTTAATGCGATAGACCAGGTAGAGCGCAACCATCAACATGATACCAAAGGCGCTGATACCGGAGAGCAGCAACCGCTTTTTTACATGGCTGAAGTCACGGGAAAGATCCTCAAGATAAATACCGCTCCCCACCACCCAGTTCCAGGGGCGGTAGAGAGAAACCCAGGACATCTTTTCCTCTGGTGCGCCCCCTTCCGGGCGGGGCCAGAGGTATTTGACCGCTCCTTCCTGTTTCCGGATAACCAGCGCATTCATTTCAAGAAAAATGTGATGACCGGCAGCATCTGCGAATTTTGCAAGGCTTGTACCTTCAAGCCCGGGCTGGCTCGGGTGCATCAGCATGGTTGGCGTAAGGTCATGAATCCAGAAATATTGGCCATTTGCATACCGGATCTGCCGTATGGCGTTCAGGGCACGCTTCTGGGCCTCAGCTTTTGACAAACTACCTGCTTCTGCTCTGGTATGGTAATGGGAGATGAGCGTGGTGGCGACATCAACGAGGTGATGCGCTTCTTGAATCCGCTCGTTCAGGAGGGCATGTTGTACTTCAGGAATCTGATGGAACCAGAGCCAGCCGAAACCGATGGCGGTTACCAGAAAAATCATGCTGAAAATCCTGGTAAACTGTCTGCAGCAGCGTGGATTTTTATACAGCGTTATTTTGGTCTGTAAGGTGGTGTCTTTCATGGTTGAGTATCCATAGTAAGCTGCCGGCTAACCTGAGCAAACCGCACAGGTGGTTAAAATTTGCTCATATACATAATCTTCCGGCTGCTTATTGTCACTCAAAAAGTACGGTTTACTGCCGTATCAGTACGATATTCCGATCGGTTACTCCTCTCCGAACACTTCGGCAGAGAAGATATAGATCTCGCACTTTTCCTGCCAGGCGGTTTCCGGCAGTCCGGCCTTCAGGCAGGTGTGTCGCAGGAAGGTGTCGCGGTCCCAACCGTACTCGGTTGCCACCTGAGGCAACAGCACGCCGTGGTTATTGCCCTTGATCAGATAGAGACCATGAATGCCGACCTGGATATCATCTATGGACTGAATCCGTTGCAACGGAGAAAGCACCGAAATTTCGAGTTTGAAATCAGCCAGATCCGATTCTTTGATCGGGTAGAAACGGGGATCGCGGGTGGCGGCAGAGACCGCCATCTCCCGGACGGTCTGCCAAAGCGGTTGCTGTGCAACAAAGCTGCCGATACAGCCGCGCAACTGCCCCTTTTGCTTGATGGTGACAAAACAGCCCGAGTGTGACTGAAGCGCCGGAGAAGGGGCTTCAATGCCGGGCAGCGGATGACCGGTGGTCTGCGCAATAATGGTCGTTCTGGCCAACTGGAGTAACGTCTGCCGTTCTGTTTTTTTCATCAGTATCCCCTATCGATAGCTCTTCCGTCGAAACAGACCTGTGGCTATACTCATAATCCGGTCAAGAAACAGTACGCCATCCAGATGATCCATTTCATGCTGAATAGCCACCGCTTCAAAGCCGGACGCTGCAAATTCCCGTTGTTCACCGGTCTGGCTGTCCAGAAAACGGACCGTTATGTCGGTTGCCCGCTCCACATCGCCGGTGTAGTCAGGCACACTCATACAGCCTTCGCGCATGACCGCCAGGCCGGAGCGGCTGATGATCTCGGGATTTACCATACATAACAGCCCGTGATTGTTCTCCTTGCCATGACGATTATTGGACACGTCCACCACGCAGACCCGCAGGCTAACGCCGATCTGGGGTGCTGCCACCCCCACCGACCCCGGACCGGCCTGCATGGTATCAAGCAGATCCTGCACCAGATTGTGTATGCTTTCATCTGGTTCATCAACGTGATGGGCCATCTTTTTCAGAAGCGGGTGGGGATATTTCAGGATCGGTTGAACCGCCATCTACAGCTCCACCGGGGTTACAATCCGCACACCGATTTCTACCTGCAGCTCCTGTTTAAGGCCGTTCAGCAGCTGTTCCACCTTTTCCGGGGTCAGTCCGTCAGGCAGGGCTGCTTCAAGCAGCATAACATAGACCGGTGCTTCGTCCGATCCGGCCAGTTTGGTTTGCAGGTCCATGATATTGATCTGATGTGCCGCCAGCGCACTGGTAACCCGGTAAACAATGCCGGGCTGGTCCGCCCCGTACACCGTTATCTGGCAGATTTCTCCCGATGACTCTACCCGCTGTTCCTCGCCATAGGGGAGAGAGCGTACAGAAAGCGTCATGGCCAGCCGTTCGCAGACCGGTTTCAGCTCTTCCAGCAACAGGGTTTTGGTAAACGGTTTACGGTGAGAGACAATCAGAATCATGGCAAATTCGCCTGCCAGCATGGCACAGCTTGAATCGGCGATATTGCATCCAAGCTTGTAGAGCGCTTCAGTCACCCCGGCCACAATGCCGGGACGGTCGGCACCAACAACAGAGACGGCATAATGGGTCATTTCGCGATGCGGCATGGCAGGCTCCTGAAATTGATAGACGTGGCAAGATTGATCTGCACTGGTTACCATTATTAGAACAGTGCTGCAACGGTTTTTGGCAATTGACAAACCGGTGCTGTCATCTTTAGAGTGTCAAAGTTATGATAAAAACAGACTTTAAACATCGTATGAAGTCAATTCTCAGTCTTGACAGCCATCCCGGACATATTGCCACCGGCTTTGCTGTGGGGGTTTTTATCAGTATCAGCCCTTTTGTCGGCATTCACACCTTCATCGCAATCCTTTCTGCCATTGTCTTTAAACTGAACAAGCTGACCACGATTACCGGTTCCCTGGTCAATACGCCGCTGACCATACTGCCGCTCCTGATGCTCAACTATCGTCTGGGTGAGTTTATCCTGGGACAACCCCCACGTGAAATTTCCTTTAAGGTGATTGATTGGCATCATCTGAAAGAGTATGCAGCAGCACTTTTTATCGGCACCTCCATAACCGGACTGGCTGCCGCGCTGTGTTCCTATTTTTTTATCTACCGGCTCGTGCTTCGCTTTCAGCAAAAGGATCCGGGACTGGCTGAGCTGGGCAGAGAATCGATCATAACCGGTGAATCCCTTGACCAGGATCGGCAGGAGCAACAACAATGACCCGTGAACGGATCATCGAACGGGTTCGCAAGTTGCTGGCCCTCTCCAACAGCAGCAACGAGCATGAAGCCGCTCTGGCAGCAGCCCATGCACAACGGCTGCTGGCTGAACACAATCTGGCCATGTCCGAGCTGGAAGTGCAGGAAGAAGGGGCAGGCGAGGTTGAGCTGGAAGTTGCCAGGACCGTTCCCAAGTGGCTTTCTTCGTTGTTTGCCACCGTAGCCAATGCCTTTGACTGTTTTCCGATTGTAACCACCAATGCAAGCAATAGCCGACTGCGCTTTATCGGCGTTGGCGACGACCCTGGCGTGGCAGCCTGCACCCTGCAGTTCCTGATGAAGGAGTTGCGCAGACTGGCTTCGATCTACCTGCGCAATCTGGATACACGGGGGGGGAAGTTGCCTGCTACGGAACGTGAGCGGGTGCGGACATCATATCTGCTGGGCGGTGTTCATGGGGTGCGTCAGGCCATGACGGCCCAGAAAGCCCAGACCCCCACCACCAGCAGGGCGCTGGTACCGGTAAAAGACGCCCTGATCAAGCAGTACCGGGAAGAACATCTCGGCCAGCTGAGAACCCGCCGCAGCCGCAGCTCCACCGTGGTTTCGGCAGCCTTTCACCAGGGACAGCAGGATGGCGCCGCTTTGCAGATCCGGCCTGCACTCGATACACCCCCCAAGGAGTAACCTCACCGATGGATTTACTACAAGCCGCCCTGCTGGGGGGCATACAGGGAGCCACCGAAGTGCTGCCGATCAGCAGTTCCGGCCACCTGATCCTGATTCCCCGGCTGCTTGGCTGGCCGGACTCGGGCCTTACCTTTGATGTGGCTCTGCATTTTGGTACCTTTCTCGCCATCTTCTTTTACTTCCGTCATGATGTCGTCGCTCTGGTCCGGTCTGGCCTGACCGGTTTTTATCAAGAGGGTAACCAGAAACAGTTACGTCTGCCCTGGATGATTGTGCTGGCTTCGGTACCGGCTGCCATTGTGGGCAAAACCCTTGAGGAGCCGATTGAACAGATCTTTCGCAGTAGCCCGTTGATGATCGCCCTGATGCTGATTTTCTTTGGTCTTGGTCTGGGGCTGGCTGACCGTTACGGCAAACAGCTGCATGATGTCGCTTCAATTACCCTGGGCAGCGCCCTGATGATCGGCTGCTTTCAATGTCTGGCGCTGGTACCCGGCGTCTCCCGCTCCGGTATCACCATCACTGCCGGGCTGCTGATCGGTCTGGCCCGCAGCGACGCTGCCCGGTTTTCCTTTCTGCTCTCCCTTCCGATTGTGTTTGGCGCGGCCCTGTTAAAGGTGATCTATCTTTGTAAGCATGGACTTGAGCCGGGCATGGCAGCTCCGATGCTGGTGGGGGTTGTGACTTCGGCTGTTGTTGGCTATCTCAGTGTTGCTTTTCTGCTCAAGTTTGTTCAGAGCCGCACGCTCTGGCCCTTTGTCTGGTACCGGGTGGCAGCAGGGGGCGTGGTGCTGGTTTTTCTGGGGATCGGGTTCCTGTAATGAGTACAACAGCCATTAAAAACTGGCCTGAAGACGAGCGGCCACGGGAAAAGATGTTGAAGCGGGGCGTTGCAGCCTTGTCTGATGCAGACCTGCTGGCCTTGATTTTGCGTACCGGCGATGCGGCTGCGGGCAAAAGTGCTATTGATCTGGGACGGGAACTGCTGGAGCGCTTTAACGGCAATCTGCGGGAGCTGGCCCAGGCGGAGTTGCACGAACTCCAGCAGATTAAAGGATTGGGACCGGCAAAAGCAACTTCCATCAAGGCTGCCTTTACCCTGGGCAGCCGTTTTCAAGCTCGTCGGCTGGAGACAATGGAGCGGTTCACCGCACCGGCCCAGGTGTTTGAGTTCTTCCATCATGAGCTGCGGGATAATCGCAAGGAGCTGTTTCTGACCCTGCTGCTGGACGGCAAGAACCGGATTACCCGCAAGGTGCAGGTGTCAGAGGGATCGTTAAATCAGTCGATTGTGCATCCAAGGGAGGTCTTTGCTCCGGCGGTGCGGGAGTCCGCTGCTGCCGTCATTTTCATCCACAACCATCCCTCCGGCGACCCGGCTCCCAGCCGGGAAGACCGCGAGATCACCCGCCGCCTGAAGGAAGCAGGAGATATTCTGGGGGTCAAGGTGCTGGATCATATCATCATCGGTGACGGCAGCTACTTCAGCTTTGTTGAATCAGGTGTTCTCTGAAACAACAGCAGAGGCTGTCAGGCCCTCACCTGCCTGATTGGTGAACCTCAGCAGATGTGCAACCCGCGCCTTGTATCTGGTTTTTCTCGAAGCTTATCCCTGAAACCGCTTGACAAATCAACTTTAACCCATAAAATTCAAAAAAACTTCCACCCAATGAGACCTGCGATGTCACAGCACAGCACAGCACAG
>CAXNJF010000057.1:0-7985 GCA_964202585.1 Trichlorobacter sp.
CCCTGGCTGCAGCAACCGGGATATCCGGCCCTGTTTGCCCTCAGTTTTCTGGCTTCCACGCTGATACCGCTGGGGTCTGAATGGCTGTTGGCACTGATGTTGATCAAGGGGTATGATCCTGTCACCAGTGTTTTGACGGCAACGGCTGGTAATACGCTGGGGGCCTGCACCACCTGGCTGGTGGGGCGCTACGGTGGCGACTGGCTCCTGGCGCGCCTGTTCCGCATCAGCGACCAGCAACGGCAAAGGGCCGAAGCCTGGTATCAGCGTTACGGCATCCTCTCGCTCCTCTTTTCCTGGCTGCCGGTGGTAGGCGACCCCCTGTGCCTGGTGGGGGGCTTGCTGAAGATCCGCTTTCTGATATTTTTGTTGCTAGTTGGGGTCGGTAAACTGGCACGCTATGCGGCGGTGGCCTGGTTGACGGTGCGGATGGCTGGAGGATGATTTTTTTTAATTCTTGCTCGCTTCTTGTTATCATGTCTGTACGGCCTGACCGAAGATGAGATTGCGCTGGCGGTGGGGAAACGATGAACATCAGGAGCTGTGCAATTTCCCAGAAGCCTTCTGGGAAATCTGGCTACTCACCGTTTCCGTAATATTTGTAGGGGCGTATGGCATACGCCCGGTTTGGCACGGCAAAAGGAGACCAACCGATGAAACTATTTATCGCAGGCGGCACCGGTTTTGTGGGCGGGCACCTGACCGCAGAACTGCTGAAACGTGGTCATCAGCTGGTGCTGCTCAGCCATTCCGGTAGCGGTACCGCAGAGGCGGGAGTCAGCCTGGTCAAAGGGGATGTTACCGATCCCGCCAGCTACAGCACTGCCATGAAAGGCTGCGATGCAGTGATCAACCTGGTGGGGATCATCCGCGAGTTTCCAGCCAAAGGAATTACCTTTGAACGGCTGCATGTAGAGGCAACCGCAAGCATGGTGCAGGCAGCCCAGCATGCCGGGGTGCTGCGCTATCTACAGATGTCGGCCCTGGGCACCAGGCTGGATGCGGTTTCCGGCTACCACCGCAGCAAGTGGCGGGCTGAAGAGATCGTACGAGGTAGCAGCCTGGCCTGGACCATCTTTCGGCCTTCACTGATTTTTGGCCCAAAGGATGCTTTTGTGAACATGCTGGCGGCCAACTTAAGACTGGCCCCGGTGATGCCCACCATGGGAGACGGGAATTACCGTTTGCAGCCGATCCACGGCGCAGATGTAGCCCGCTGTTTTGCCGATGCGCTGGATAAACCGGAGACCGCCGGTCAGATATATGAGCTGTGCGGTGAGGACCGTTTGACCTATCGGCACGTGCTGGATACTATTGCCGATGCGCTGGGCAGGCGACACCCCTGGAAACCGGCCTTGCCGTTATCGCTGATGAAGCCGGTGATCAAGACGCTGCAGGGGATCAGTGCCTTCCCGATCACCATGGATCAGTTGCAGATGCTGCTGGAAGAGAATATCTGTAACGGCTGCTGGCGTGAAACCTTTCCGTTTGAGCCGATCCGGTTCAGGGATGGCATCAGGGAGTATCTGACACCATGAAGAACAGCATCCTGCGACTTATGCTGGCGTCAGCATTCATAAGTTACCCAGGCATGGCACAATCGTCACATCACCATGCCCCGCCAGTGGTGGAACGGGAAGAGTTGACCGACCACCAGTTGCTTGAGGTGCTGGCACAGGGGGGCGATACGGTTGATCCCCAGGCCGGGGTTGCCACCTACTATGCCTCCCGTTTTGTCGGACGTCGAACAACATCAGGCCAACGCTACCACCCGGACAAGCTGACCGCTGCCCACGCCCTGCTCCCGCTTGGTTCGCTGGCAACAGTTGAAAATATCGCTACCGGCCAAAAAGTACCGGTGCTGATCAATGACCGGTGCCGGAAGCGCTCGTTTCAATTGATTGACCTCTCCCGTTTTGCTGCCCAGCAGATCGGCCTGTGGGGTAAAGGGGCGATCAAGGTGCGGATTATGCCGATTGAAAAGAAACATCCACTTGATGAGTTGCTTGCTGAAGTAAAGGAGTAAATCCACTATGCAGAAACTGTTTATTGCCGGATGCGGCTATACCGGCACCTTGGTGGCCCGGCAGGCACTGGAACAAGGCTGGTCCGTAACGGTCCATCTTCGGGATCAGGAGAAAGCCGCGCCATTGGCCAAGGCCGGGGCCAAGACCTGTCTCTGCAGTATGGATCAGCTGGAGGAGATTCCGACGCTGCCGATTGGCGGGCGAATGCTGCTCTACAGCGTACCACCCCAGGGCGGGGGAAGTGTTGATCTGCGGGCACGCAACTTCTGTGCTGCCATGAAGCGGGATCAGGCCCTGCCAACAAAGATCGTTTATCTGAGCGCCACCAGCGTGTACGGCGATACCGGCGGGCAGGTGGTGACCGAGCAAAGCCTGACCGAGCCCACCTCTGTAATGGGCAAACGTCGTCTTGATGCTGAGTACCTTTTTCAGGAGTTTGGCATCAGATACGCCATCCCGGTGGTTATCCTGCGGGTGTCGGCCATTTATGGCCGGGGACGCTTGCCGCTGATGCAGATCAATCAAGGTCAACCGCTTTTGCAGGAAGAGCTGGCAAAGCCCTCCAACCGGATTCATGTTGAGGATCTGACCGGGGTCTGCATGGCAGCCCTGCTGCGGGGCAGCGGGATCTACAATGTCAGTGACGGCCATCCTGCCAGCATGACCGCTTATTTTAATGCCTGCGCCGATGCACTGCAGAAGCCCCGTCAACCCCAGATCGACCTTGAGGAGGCCCGCCGGGTCATGCCACCGCTGCTCTTTACCTATTTTATGGAATCACGGGTGGTTGATAATCAGCGGATGCTCGATGAATTGGGCATCCGTTTGCGCTACCCGGATATGCTGTCAGGAATTGCAGCATCAATCTGAACGGTGCCCCTTTACAGATTAAAAATGTCTGGTACAACAGATATCAGAGAGCTACAGAGTAATAAATATGTACTGATTGCCCTGTTGCCGGAAGCTGCTACAATAATATAATAACAGCAAATACAGATAGTTGCGACATTAGTTAACTTGTACGGCAATAAGCCGATGACTATACTGAATACGAAAAAAGTTTGCGAGGCCCCTCGGGGTACTCATCGCCCTCGTTACCGCCCTCCTGGTGACGGGGGCTTTTTTTGTGCTACGGTTGACGCTCCTCCACAAGTGTGGTTTAATCCCATGCTGTGGAAACAGACGCTTACATCGCCCTCGGCTCTAATCTGGGGGACCGCGAGCTGAACCTGCTGCGGGCTGTGGCAGAGCTGGGGAAAATACCCGGCTGCCGGGTTACCGCCTTGTCCCGTTTTTACGAGACCTCACCGGTCGGGATGCCTGCAGAAACACCGGTTTTTTATAACGGAGTTGCCCGGCTGTCCACGACGTTATCAGCCCATGGCTTGTTGCAGGAATTACAGCGGATAGAACGGGAACAGTTCGGGCGGGCAACTTCCAGCCAACCGGTATCCCGGCGGATGGATCTTGATCTGCTCCTCTACGGAACTGAACAGCTTGAAACACCGGAACTGATTTTGCCCCATCCCCGGATGGCAGTCCGGCGCTTTGTACTTACGCCGTTAGCCGAGATAGCTACTAGCCTGCTTGTGCCAGGCAGCAACCGTACCGTTACTGAATTACTTGCTGGCCTGAAATCAGATGACCGGGTCACCCCGGTGGAGTAACTGACTATGTTTCGCCTGATTATCTGGTTGTTACTGGCTTACATCGGCTTCAGAATTCTGAAGGCGCTGGTAACAAAAAAAGACGCCGTACTGCCGCCTCAGCGTCATGACAGCGAGGAAACCGTACAGGATCCGGTCTGCAAGATGTATCTGGCTAAAAAGGATGCCGTTATCGGCACACTTGAAGGTAATCGTCATTATTTCTGCTCAATGAACTGTCTGGAAAAATTCCGGGACCAGCTTGACCACACCAACAATTCCTGAAGTATGGAGGCTCTGACATGAAATTTTTTATCGACACCGCTGATGTGAACGAAATCCGTGAAGCCCACGCGCTGGGGCTGGTTGATGGCGTGACAACCAATCCTTCACTGATCGCCAAATCCGGCCGCAAGTTCAAGGATGTGATCAAGGAGATTACCGCCATTGTGGATGGCCCGATCTCTGCCGAGGTGATAGCGCTGGATGCCGAAGGAATGGTGAAAGAGGCCAAGGAACTGGTCAAGATTCACAAGAATATCGTGATCAAGGTGCCGATGACCCCTGAAGGACTGAAAGCCACCAAGCAACTTTCCGCCAAGGGGATCAAGACCAACGTGACCCTGATTTTTACCTCAATGCAGGCGCTGCTGGCTGCCAAGGCCGGCGCCACCTACGTTTCTCCTTTTGTGGGGCGTCTGGATGACATCTCCCAGGACGGTATGGGGATCATTGAGGAGATCCGTACTATCTTTGATAACTACGGCTATACCAGCGAGATCATCGTCGCCAGTATCCGCAACCCGATTCATGTACTCAACTCGGCCCTGATCGGTGCCGATGTAGCTACCATACCCTACTCTGTCATGCTACAGCTCTCCAAGCACCCGTTGACTGACGCCGGGATCAAGAAGTTTCTGGAAGACTGGGAAAAAGTACCGAAGTGATTTTTCTCAACCCGTGGAGGGAAGCATGACAAAACAACTGGGCGACATCCTGGTAGATACCGAGATGATCAGTAAAAAAACGCTGGAGAAGGCCCTTGATCGTCAACACAGCACCGGCAAAAGGTTGGGGCAGGTGCTGGAGGAGATGGGGGTCATCACCGAATCAGAGCTCATGGAAGCGCTGGTCAGCCAGCACAGCCCCTTTGCTGACATGAACCAGAAAAAACAGCTGGGGGATATTCTGGTACAGGCCAAGCTGATCAGCGAAATGACGCTTACCCGCGCACTGGAACGGCAACGGGCCGAAGGCAAAAAGCTGGGAGAAGTGCTGGAGGAGATGGGGGTTATCACTGAAACTGAACTGGTTGAGGCTTTGGGACGTCAGTTCGGCTTCAAGACCGTAGCGGATTTCAGCAACCGGATCTACGCACCGGAAACGCTCAACCTGCTGCCCACAGAGTTTGTCATGAAGCGGATTGTCTTTCCTTTGAAACACAAGGACATGATGCTGGCGGTGGCCATCACCGACCCGTTTGACGGTGAAACCACTGAAATGATCTCACGTATTACCGGCCTGCAGGTGGTGCCGGTGATCGCCACCCGCAAGGAGATCCTTGAAGCGATTGCCCGACACTACCTGAATTCGCCGGTTAACCCTGATGCCAGTGACACAATTTTAGTGGTGGAAGATTCGCCCACGGTAGTAATGGTGGTGCAGGCAGCCCTGGTAAAAGAGGGGTTCAACGTCATTACTGCCAAAGACGGGATTGAAGCGCTCAAGATGACCCTGACCCATCGTCCCCGGCTGGTGATCACGGATGCCGTGATGCCGCGTCTTGATGGTCATGGTCTCTTGCGGGCTATCAAAGCGAACCCTATCACTGCCAACATTCCGGTTATCATGCTGACCGGACGAGCCTCAACCGATGAGGAACAGAAGGCGTTGGAGGCCGGTTTCTTTGATTTCATTCCCAAGCCGATCCAGCCATTACGGGTAGTGTCGCGAGTCAAGCGGGCTCTGGAACTTTCAAAAAAAATGAAAAATTAACGCCGCCCTTTCTGTGTCCGTCTGAATTCCCACGGCGGCTGGGGGTTGGTATCCCGCCAGAGTCCACGATGCTGTCGTCTTGCCTGTTCTTCCAGGGCAATATATTTTGACGCATAAGGGCCGGAAAGGTACTGGCGATACGCCCAGGCCATCCCTTCTGCCACCATTTCAGCGTTGATATCCCGCCCGGCCTGTTTCACCACCGCAACAGCCCGTCCGTACTGATCCCGCTCTACCAGTTCAGCTGTGACTTCCTTACCCAGCAGCTTGTACATCAGCACCCGCTTGGCCTGGCTGCCAAACGGCTGTCCCGGTGACTGGGGCTTGCGCGTTTCCGGTGCGTCAACGCCGTAGAGCCGAACCGTAACCCGGCCAATACCACGCCCGACCAGCACCAGGGTGTCTCCGTCATGGACCGTCTTCACCATCCCCTGCATAGTTTCTGCTGCAGCTGCCGCCGATGCAAAAGCCAGCAGCAGCATAATACCGATCAAGAACCCTCTGCTCATACCAACCCCCGCTCATAATTAAAGAGTGTGCTGCCCGGAATACTGCGATCCGCCCGGAAGGCATCCAGTACCTCGCTGCGCAGGGCAGGGGCGGTTTCAGAGAGATCAATCAGAAATGACCGCACACCCGCTTTTCGCAGCTCAGACAGGCGTCCTGTCAGTGAAAACGGAGCCTCTGCGCTGATATGGGTAAAACCGTCCTGCCCCTTGATGCGGTAACCTTCGCCACGGTCTGACTGGAGCGGCGCCCCACTGTTGATCTCCTTGATCTTTACACGGGTCGCCATAACTTCTACCGGACCATAGACCATCACTGTCAGATGCTGTGACCGTTTTGAAATCTGTGCAATATTTTCACGATCATCCTCAATATACAGGGTCGCTCGCTGAATGCCCTGTGACTGCCAGAAAGCAAGAGCCTGACTGTTTAAGGTAAACAGACGATAGCCGCCTGAAAGGACAAGGCCCGCATATTTTTGCAGCAGCTTGAAATGCCCCGGATTGGTGACTTCAAAGCGGCGGAATCCGGCGCGATACAGAGCATCAACAGCCTCAAGCAGAAACGTGATTTCCCGATCAAACAGCATAAACGGCAGCTGCCAGACAAGTTGTCCTGCATCAGCCTGGAGCCTGGTCAGGTAACGCGGCAGCTCATGGATTGCTGCCCGGTGCAATGGAACGACCACTTGGTCAGCTCCCTGTGACAAAGCCCAGCGCGCATCAGAAGGGCTAGCAACCTGAAGCAGCAGTTCTTCCTTGTCTGCTTGACCCTTAACCCTTGACCCTTGACCCTGCAGTTCAGCCAGTGCAGCAGTTTTTGCCGATGCGAGTTTTTTACGCTCTTCCCCCGCTCCTTCCTGCTCCAGTCTGCGGTACAGCTCGCGCCGGACCTCCTTCAGGCTGGCAGGCGGAATGAACAGCGCCGGAAAGTCAACCGCGACCAGCCCGGAAAGCAGGAACGGTGTTTCACCGGTCTCACTGAAGCGGGATCGCAGCACCCCTTCCATATCGCTGGTACGGGCCGTTTCCAGCTCTCCCAGCGGAAATTCGTACGAAAACGTTGCCGCGCCAAGCCGGGCAGCAATCTGAAGGGTCCAGGGTCCAGGGTCCGGGGTCCGGAGATTTTCATGATATTCTGGCCCCTTGACCCTTGACCCTTGACCCTGCTTTTCACAACGCAGTTCCAGATACACCGCCACCCGATCAGGACCGGCGGCCTGCAGCTTACGGGTTGCCGCCTCGTCACTCATGCCAAAGGCATCAGCAGCCCCCACCTTGAAGAGGGCATCGCCAGGTTTGGCCTCAAAGGGACAGACCACGTCCACCAGGCTGCCTGCCTTGCATTCATGGACTTTCTTCCTGTTTACAAACAGCTCTCGCAAGGTCCAGGCCTGGCCGGCCTGATCGGTTTTCGGCTGCAGACGCAGACGGTCACCGACCTGGAGCGGATCGCGAGTCTCAAAACTGATTCGCCCCTGTCCGCTCTGCTTCACCTCTCCGCTAAAGTGGCCGGTACCGCCTCGCAGCCAGGGGTTGGCAATATCAACCGGATTGCTTGATGCCAGAAACCCTTTGGTGGGGGTGCGTCCAAAGGAATCCTTTAACAACTCTTTGGCAACCTTCAAGGCCTCTTTTTTGACAGGCTCAGCTGCATCAAGCACCAGTCGGTACGCCTTGACCACTTTGGCAACATAATCAGCCGACTTCATCCTTCCTTCAATCTTCAGCGATGCCACCCCGGCTGCAGCCAGCTCGGGAACCAACTCCAGGGCCGAGAGATCATTGGGGGAAAAATAGTAGCCTTCCTT
>CAXNJF010000058.1:0-7881 GCA_964202585.1 Trichlorobacter sp.
CGAAAGTGCCATATCCATAAAACTCGTCCATATATTCAGCTAGGTCTGCATAGAAACTCACGTTATACTCCATTTTTAACTCGTTAATAACCAGCTTAGACTGGTATATAGTATTATATGCCGGTATCTATTATTGTATGCTTGCATCCAATATTAGATACCTTGGCAGCATATAACATTAGATGTTTTTCTGCTTTAGCTGGGCATCTAATAGTATATGCTTTTCAAGTTCCGTGCCTTTGATGTTTCCGTACCGGATATACCACAGTTTGACATCAGCATCCCAGTTTCCACCTGTAGATCGCGCCATTTTGCCCAGTTCTTTTGCGCCGTAGGCGATCTGTACCGGCACAATTGCATTGTCAGGCGTACTTTGCACGGGTGGTAGCTGCTTCTTTTCTACAATAATCTCTACCGTCTTTATCCGAGTGCGGCTTGCTTCATCGTAACGATAGCGGACGCAGACCAGATCATTACCATATTTTTCTACCAGAGCTTTAGTTCCTTTTTGGCCCGGTTTCAATTTAAGTCGCGTGATCAATAATCACCTCAAACATAGCGATAGTGTGGATTGGTATGCTATACATCCACTGCTTGCTTTCTTCAATTACAATATCGTAATTCCATTGGCAACGGGGGTCTTATGCTTCTCATTCCGAAAGCAGTGTATGCCCAATATATGAACCATTTAAAGAGGAATGGCATTGCTGCTGATCAGCATCAAACCTATGTAAAATGGTTGCGTTACTTTCTCGACTTCTGCGCCAGACATGTCATTACACATGACAAAATGGAGCGATTGCGTCTTTTTACTGAAAAACTTCGTGAAAAGAAGCAGGGGGATGAGCAATGTCGACAGGCTACCCATGCCGTAACCCTTTACTTTGAGATGCAACCTCATGAGCCCCTGGCACAGGAAAACAGACCTGTTGCGGATGAACCATCTTCAGTGACCTTGGAACCTGTTTCGTTATTGCCATCACCCACCCCACAGCGGCCATCCCAATTCCGCCTGGCCGGTTATCAGGAACTGTCCGATTCACCGGAGTGGGATGAGGTTCTGGCAACCATGGCGGCGGAAATCAAGGTCAGGCATTACTCCCGGAAAACACTGATCACCTATGCCAAGTGGTCACGGCATTTTCAGCGTTTTTTGAAGAACAAATCCCCCCAGGAACTTTTAACTGAAGATGTGAAGGCGTACCTTACCTGCTTGGCGGTGCAGTGCAAGGTGGCCGCTTCTACCCAGAATCAGGCGTTCAATTCGCTGCTTCTTTTCTTCCGACATGGCCTTAAACGGGAATTTGGCGAACTGCGTGATGTGCCCCGCGCCAAGAAATCAATGTATATTCCGGTGGTTCTTTCCCGTGCAGAGATTGATGCCATTCTTGCACAGCTTTCCTATCCGTTTGATCTTGTGGTCAAGCTTCTGTTCGGTTGTGGTTTGCGGCAGTTTGAGTGTCTGCAGCTGCGGGTGCGCGATTTTAACTTCGATGCGGGAAAGCTCACCATTCACGGTAAGGGGAAGAAGGATCGTACCGTCCCGATTCCAGAGGCGATACGGTCGGAGTTACAGGCTCAGATCAAGGCGGTAGGTGAGCTTCACGATCGTGATCTGGCTGCTGGCTACGATGGTGTATTTTTGGATGATGCGGTGGAGAAAAAGTATCCCAAGGCTCCCAAGGAATTCCTGCACCAGTGGTTTTTTCCACAGAAAAATTTGACTTTAGCAGCGGAAACCGGCGAGCGGAGGCGCTGGCATCTGCACGAATCAGAACTTCAGGAGGCACTGTATCCGGCAGTGCGCAAGGCGAAGATTCCAAAGCGGGTCACATCCCATACCTTTCGCCACTCCTTTGCCACACATCTATTACAGGCAGGGTATGATATCCGTGTGATTCAGACACTGTTGGGGCATTCCAGTCTGAAAACCACCATGATCTATACTCACTGCGTACCGGTACGGACCATTCAGGAACCGAAGAGCCCGCTTGATTTCTAACTCGACATGGCCGTCCGGGAAGAGATATAAACGAAATGATCGCTTCTGCCGCCTCTCTTAACTATGTGTTTTTCACCCCTTACATTCATCACGAGTTGCTGCCATGACTGAACAAGGCCCGATACTTGATCGTTTGACCCACCGTCTGGCCGAATGCCCGCCTGATTTTCTGGCTGAACCACGTATCGGCACGTCCGGCGGGGTGCATACCGCTGCGGTGGTGTATGATCTGCTGTTTGAGCTGGCCGGAAGCTGGCCCAACCCGGCCTCTATCCGGGATTTCAGCGGCAGTGCGGCAACCCGGCGCAACTGGTTGCGCCTTACCGCCGTGGCAAGCTGGCTGTTGTATGATGATTGGTTCTGTAATCAACGCAGGTTCAGCCAGCAGGCGCTGGATTGGTTGCAGAACGGTCTGAACAATCTGGCGGAACTGGTTTCGGCTGATCTGTTTGTTACTGATCAGGATCGCCGTGAGGAACTGGTGCGGCTCTGTCTGTCTGCCTTGGGGCTGCGTCCGGCTGATGAGAGCGAGAATCAGGCGGCTGACCGTTTGAATACCCTGAACAGCGTTGAGCGTATCCGGCTGATCAAGGCCACCCAGGAGCAGCAGAAACGGGCCCGGCAGCTGCGGGAGGAGATGCGGCGCAAGGAGGCGGCAGAGGCAGCCGCCAGAGTGAACCGGGAATGATGCGGGCAGCAAACATACCCCGGGAACGGCTGGCCCGTAACCCGCTGATCACACCGGACGGCTACCAACGGCTGCGTACGATTCTGGAGCATCCGGCAGCGCCGGTCTGGAACTATCAGGTGGGGGACCGGCTGCGTAGCGAAGACCTGCCGGAGGTGGCCCGGTTTCGTGAACAGCTGCAAACCGGGACGCTTGTCTATGGCCAGCTGCCGTCACAAACGGTTCTGGCCCACCTGGAAGAGAGGCGGCAACAGGTTGCCCTATTTCAGTCCCATCTGCCGGAAGGATACAACCTGCAGCGGGATTGGCGCTATATCCCCACCATGCAACGGGCCGATCTGGTACACCGGCTGGAGGAAATTGTGCCGCTGGATGCCGACCTGTCGCGCTTGATTGTCTACGACACCTCCGGCGTGTCCGGGCATGCCATTCTGGTGCCGCACCATCCCTGCGCCATGGCCAAATACCATCCGCTGCTGGAGCATATCCTGGAGCAGTACGGTATCCGGCTTGCCTTTTCGGATCAGGTGACCGCCTGTCTGAACGTGGGCTGTCAGGTCAGCACCGTTACCTTTGGCAACGTCTTTTCTGTCTGGAATCAGGCCGGATTTGCCAAGGTAAACCTGCATGAACGGGTCTGGGAGCAGGAAAAGGCGCAGCGGTTCTTTGATGATACCGCCCCGTTGTTCCTGACCGGCGACCCGTTGGGGTTTGGCCGGATGGCGGCCTGGGGTATCGAGGCGAGTCCAACGGCCATGATCAGCACCGCCGTCTCCCTGACGCCGGAACTGAAACGCCGTCTGGAGGCGCAGTATCGTTGCCCGCTGATTGATCTCTATTCCAGCACCGAATCCGGTCCGCTGGCCTTCAGCGCGCCGGATGGCGATGGCATGCTGCTGATGGCGCCAGACCTGTTTATAGAGATTGTGGATAGCGACGGTCGTCCACTTAACGAGGGGGAGTTTGGCGAGATCTGCGTCAGCGGCGGCCGCAACCCGTTCCTGCCGCTTTTGCGCTACCGTACCGGCGACTTCGGGCGGCTGGCTGCCGATAAACAGGGACAACCCCGGCTGCAGGATCTGCAGGCCCGGCAACCGGTCAGTTTTCTTGCAGATGATGGCGCGGTGATCAGCATGGTGGATGTGGCCCGCATCATCCGTGAATGGCCGCTGGTGCAGCATGAATTTGTACAGCAGGCCGACCGTTCCTGTCTGTTGACCATCCAGCCGTTGGCAGGCTATCCGGTTGATACGGAATGCCTTACCCAAAAGCTGGGCGAACTGTTCGGCCAAACGATCAGGATAAGGGTTGTGCTGGATGAACGGTTGGGCGAAGACCGTCCCGGCGGCAAGGTGATGCCGTTCAGATCATCGGCGCCTGCATCGTATCCTTAAACAGTTCATCCACCCCGCTGCAGGCCTGCCGGAAGCGTTGCTCCCAATCCCCTGACAGAATCCGGCAGGTCGCCTTTCTCTCTTCCAGCCAGCTCACGCATTCATCAAAAAACCACTGCCGCCGGTCCGGGTGCTGCCGTTGAAGGTCCGGCACACAGGGCGTACCTGCGGGACTGGCCAGCAGATACAGGTCATAACGCCTTTGCCAGGCTTCCTCCAGAATCCATTCCGGTCGGTCACCGATATACAGTTCGTGGTACAGGGCAGTGGTAAAGGCATCGGTATCGCAGATTAGAACCCGGTTGGCCTGCCGGGCCAGGGCCGCTTCAGAGGCGGCCTGTCCCTTGATAAACAGCGGAAACAGCTCGACATCAACCCGGCCCTGATGGGCATCAATGCAGCCACGGGCGTACTCGGCAACCCAGGCGGTGCGATACTGTTGGGCTAACAGTTGCGCCAGGGTACTCTTGCCGGTGGATTCCGGACCGATGATGCAGACTTTGCGCACAAACCAGGGCCGTACGCAGTCCGGCAGATAGTCCCAATAGGTCATCGGCTGCTCCCGAACCAGGCTGGCGCTGACCGGCACCAGCTGCCGGGGGGTATCCACCGGGATGTAGCGTGCCCCCAGGATTTCAGCCAGTTTGAAGCCGTACTGCTCCGAGGCAAAGACCAGGTCGGGGCCGGTCGGCATCAAGCGGCGAATACTGTCATGCCAGATCTGCCAGAAATCCGGGTGTTCATGGGGATATTGGGGGTTCTCGTCGGTCAGATGCAGAATCTTCAGGTCAGGAAACAGTTCCCGCATCCAGCGCACCCGCTGTTCACCGGGGATCGGCTCCTGTTGTAGTGAACCGACGATCACCGTCAGGTCTGGAGACCACGACCGGGCAAAGTCGATCAGGTACTGATGCCCTCTGGTGGGTGGCAGAAATTTCCCCAGCACCATCCCCGTGGCTCTTTTCCCGGCTACAGCAGTCTGATCCATTCCATAAGTCCTTTGCAGGCCAAAACAAACAGTACCCCGTAGAGGCCTGCGGTCAGATACAGCCTGCGTTTCCAGTAGACCACCGTGGCGATGGCATCGGTAGCAATCCAGAGCGTCCAGCTTTCCAGCACCTTGGCGGTCAGCAGGTATTGGGCCACCAGACTGAGCACGGTGATTGAGGCGTCACCGTAGGGGATGGCGGCCCTGGTGCGCCGTTTCATAAAACGGCCCAGTAGCAAGGTGCCGATGATGATCACCACACCCCAACCCGCCATGGCAGACAGACTGAGCCGCGTTACCTTGAGCGCGGTATCACCTGCACCGCCGTGACCCCAGTTGTACCAGCCATAGATACTGGTGAACAGGAAGTAGAGCTGTAGCAGCACGTCGGAGTAGAGCCGGGCATGGTAGAAGATATAGAGGTACAACAGGCAGCCGATGATGCCGGTGGGCCAGCAGAGGATGTTGTCCTTGGCGGTCAGCCAGACACAGGCCAGGGTAGCGATCACCGCCAGGATCTCAATCAGCAGAAAGCCGGGGGGACGCCTGTCCGCTGCCGGTACTGTCTGATCAGGCACAGCCGGTATCCCGCTCATTGAAAATTCCTGACCAGCTCTTTAACGAGCATACCGGATTGCCCAGGCCCATACAGCGCAGAAGCAGATGTTACGAGCCTGGCGTGATAAAAAGATCATCATCGTCAGATTCCGACACCCCCAGGGCAGACAGGATATGCTCTGCAAGAGTGTTGGGGTCAAATTTGGCGACAAAATCATTCGCACCCGCTTCTTCTGCTTTCAGCCGGTTGGTGGGGTTGCTCATGGAACTGTGCAGGATAATCCTGGTGGCGGCACAGGAGTCAAGAGCTCTTAAGGAACGGGTGAAGGTAAAGCCATCCATGCCCGGCATTTCTATGTCTGAAATAATCAGGTCAAAAGGCGGTTCACCACGTTTGTCCCGTTCTTCAAGCCAGGCCAGCGCCTGCACGGCAGAATTATGGGAGGTATGTTCAAATCCAAGTTTATCCAGTGTCTGCTGCATCATGGTCAGCGCGGTGCGTGAGTCATCCACCAGTAAAATTCTGCGATCCTTTGCACGATTGCCCCGTGCGGCAAGATCTTCGTTTACCTCAGCCTTGTAGCCGACGATCTCGGCAAGAATTCCTTCAATATCAAGCAGCAGAATCGTTTCACCGGAATCACTGTAGGCAACTGCCACCAGTGAACGGGCCTGGATAGCATCCGGTTTGCGTATTTCATCCCAACCACGGGTAAGCAGGGTTTCCGGTGCTGAAATGATGAACGCGTTCAGTTGCTGACTGTATTCACAAATAATCAGGTAGGCCAGTTGCTTGTCGTATGGCACCGGCTCCATGCCAAGCGCTTCTGAAAGATCAATGGCTACAATCGGTTTGCCACGGAAATCAACCGCTCCCTTAACTGACTGATGGGCGTGGGGCATCCGGTCAAAGCGGTTCGGGCTTTCAAGGATTTCAATGATCTTGAAGACATTGATGCCGTAAAGCTGACCGTCACTCAAGCGGAAGGTCAGCATTTCCATCTGGTTTGAGCGGGAAAGACTGGTGCGCTTCAGGGCCTCATCAAGTGCTGTTGTCGTAGCCATGTCAGGTTCCTTGTCAAGAGTTTGGTGTGCTAATCAGAGCGCCTGCCGCTTAATCGCCCATCCTGCAATTCTTGTACTTGTACCACAACTTCATGATTCAGCAAGGATGCATCTGCTGAATAACAAACCTCCAGGTAATTGCGGGCCAGACCGGTCATCATGCCTGTCCGGTAATCGTGTTGTTGTCCCAGTACCTGCAGGGAACCGCCGATAAACCGTTGCTGGAATGCTTTCCGTTTGATCGCTGCAAGAGTACGTAACTGTTCTGCCCGTTCCTTGATGATGGCTGGCTGCAGGTGTCCTGCCATTGCTGCGGCCCTGGTGCCTGGCCTGCGGGAATAGGGGAAGACATGCAGATCAGCAAGGGGCAATGACTCCAGCAAAAGGCACGTCTCTGCAAACTCCTGTTCCGTTTCACCGGGAAATCCGGCAATCAGATCTGCTGCGATAAAAGCATCCGGCAGCAGATCGGCGGCCCGTTCAATTCTGGCGCGATACAGGGCAGTGTCATACTGCCTTCCCATCCGCTGCAGGACGCTGTCTGAGCCGCTTTGCAACGGTATGTGCAGGTGGGGGCAGAGTCGGGAAGAACCGGTAAACAGGGCCAGCAGTTCATCCGTCAGTTCATTCGGCTCAATCGAGCCAAGGCGCAGGCGGGGAACTGCTGCCAGCTGATCAAGCAGGCGTACCAGTTGAGCCAGGCTGCCGGATCGGTCCAGGTCAAGCCCGTAAGCCCCCAGGTGTATTCCGGTCAGGACAATTTCCTTGTAGTCCGCCTCCGCAAGCCGTTTTACGGCCTGTACTACCTCATCAGCCGTAACAGAGCGGCTGGGGCCTCGCGCTGTTGGCACAATACAGTAGCTGCAGCCAGCCTCACAACCGTTCTGCACTTGCAGAAAAGCGCGGGTGTGTTCGGCAAAACTTGTCAGGCGAAGCGGTCCGGCCTCTTTCAGGTGTGTTAGATCAGTTACCTGGTGGATACCGGCCCTGATCATGGTACAGAGATCCTTTTTTTCTTCATTGCCCAGCACCAGACCCACTTCAGGCAGCTGCTTCAGTTCTTCAGGAGCTACC
Source organism: Trichlorobacter sp. (assembly GCA_964202585.1). Lineage (GTDB taxonomy): Bacteria > Desulfobacterota > Desulfuromonadia > Geobacterales > Pseudopelobacteraceae > Trichlorobacter. The sequence goes on from CAXNJF010000058.1 coordinate 7,770, forward strand.
TGGGCATAGCAACCGGTGACAACGATCCGTGCTTCAGGATCTGCACGGCGGGCACGGCGTATCAAGCGTCGTGACTCTGCATCACTGCGTGCGGTGACCGTGCAGGTGTTGA
>CAXNJF010000059.1:0-7874 GCA_964202585.1 Trichlorobacter sp.
GAAATGGCTTCCGCAGGATGCCGGAAAGACTCTGGCAACGGTCTCTTTGTCAGCTTTAGAAGAACCGGTGCAGAGACTTGAAACGGCCTTCCTGATTCTAGGCCTTGATACGGTTGCTGCTGTTGCAAGGCTGTCTGGAGACACAGAAATGTACAACTGGTTCATCGGGATGTTTGTCGAGACGCACGCTAACGATGCTGCCTTGATAGCTTCCCTGATTGAACAACATGATTTTGCCAAAGCGGAAAGGATGGTGCATACGATAAAAGGCGATGCAGGTACCATAGGGTCCAAAGCCTTGTGGAACGCCGCACAGGAACTTGAGAATTTACTGCAGCGGAATGAAGCTACTGAGCGGATAGCGGAGATGTTTGAGTTATTTTCCAGGATAATTGAGGATCTTCTCCGGCAGATCAATTCCTGTAATGAAGCTTAAACGACACAGCTTTTGATGGCTTGTACAGATCACCCAAATTGCAATAATCAGACTGTGTGTTATGCTGAATCCAACGCACAACCCTGGTGCCCGGGTTACGTGTTGTTGCGGATGACAGCTGCATTGCTGCACACTAAATCTGATAGAGGTACCATGATGATCCTGTCAGGAAAAAAACAACTGGCCGTGGTGTTACTTGTGGCATCACTACTCTGTCTGCCCATCGCCGCCTTGTCGGCAGATGGCGAAATGCCCCCTAAAAATCCCACCTGGAAGATTGACGTCAAGCAGAAGACCTTGTTTAACAGCCATACCTCGTTTGAATTCGCCAGCCCGTATTCGCTGTACCAGCAGCCGCTCAGTCGGCTTGAATTCCCTGTTGATTCGATCTGGGGAGGGGTTGGGGTGCGCAAGCAGCTCTCCCGCTTCTCCGCAGGCGCAGAGTTTTTAACCAGCTTTGCTGACCAGAAGACCAGCATATTCAAGGATAGCGACTGGGCTGACGAAGAAAGCCCCGGACGGCTGACAAATTATAGCGAGTCATCGTGCCGGTTAAAACCAAGCTACCAGGTTGGCGCTGATGTAGATATGCAGGTTGCTGATCTGCTGCGCCTGCCAAAAGGATTTGACCTGCGTCCGGTGGTCGGATTTCGTTGGCAACAGCTTGCTCTGGTTGCTTACGACGGAATCCAGTACGACAACGATACTTCTGATTCCTGGCCGACCATACAGCCACTGCCGGGAGATTCGATCTCCTTTGAACAAAACTGGTACCAGTATTTTATGGGGATGCGGTTTGGTTACGAATGGCAGCAGCTGTCCTGGTTACGTCGCCTGAAACTGCAGACCCAGCTGGATTGGAGTTATGTGACGGGAGACAATCGGGATCATCATCTGCTGCGTGAAGGCAACAGGATTACTGAAGAGCAGACAACCGGGGATGCCTGGCACGCAGCCCTTGAAGTTGTGTTTGGTATCACAAAAAATCTGGATCTTGGTATAGAGGCGGATTATCTGAAGATTCAGACTACCGGTACTCATACCTTGACGAATGAATTGTTCGGGATCAATGAAAGCTGGACAAATGGGGTCAAGGTCTGGTCTGAACAGTACGGCCTTACCGTCAAGCTCGGGTACCGCTTCTAGCCGGATACGCCAGGAAGCAGAATTGAAAAAGGAGGCTCATGAAGATGAAAACGAGTGAGCAGCAGAACCTTACGTGGAAGATGCTACCGGCCCTAATGCTAGTTCTGACGCTTCTGTTTACAGGGTGCGGCAGCGATTCAAATACTGTTACCCCGGTGGTGATGCCGGTTGATTCCACTGCGGCCTATAAAAGTGCCCTGCTGGATGCTACCTATGCGACTCCGGCCGAAGTCTATCAGGGGCTGACCCCGATCACCACGACTAATCAGAATCTGATCTGGGAAAACGGGGTGGTGGGAAGCCGTCTGCTGGTGTTGTCCTGGATCAGAAGCAGTGACGCCAAATGGTATAACGGAACTGCTGACCCCACCTGTAAACCGGACAACTGCTCTGTTGGTGTGGATCTGTGGGTAACCGTGGCGCCGGAAATGAAAAATTTCTTTAGCGGAACCGTACCTTCTTCGCTGCGTGTGGCCCAACTGCTGGGGGTCACGCCGGAAGCCGGTCAGGAGGAGCGCAGTTTTGTCGAACTTTGGGTTTCTCCCAAGGACATGTTCCGGCCCTGTCCCGATCCCGAAATCACCGACAAAGAATGCCAGCCTTCAAGTTTTCCGATTCAACCCGCTGACTATCCTTACAGCATGTTCTGGAATTTTACCGCCGATGAGAAGCTTCTGGCAAGTGAAGGCGGTGTCTGGGAATACAGGGATTATAAAGGCTGGTTTGAAAACCGTACCCAGTTCATCTACAGTTATCCCTATCCGGCAAGCAGTGGCACCGCTTCTCTGCCGTATCCCTGGACGCGGCTCGGCTATACCTATGACTGGGGCAATCCCAATCATATCGGCCTGAGTGAATATGTGGCGCATGGTAAACGGATCGATCAGCAGGGGAACAAGAAAACCATTTCGGTCGGTGTCAGGTCAATCAAGACTACCGCAGAGTATTTTAGTCAGTAAGTGTTATCAGCTCAGGATTATGTGCAGAGCATGGTAATGAGTCTGAACGTAAAAAAGATGTATGGGGTGGGATACGTTTACTCTTACAGACTGACATACAGGTGTCAGTACGGTATACTGTTTCACATAGGGTACATACCCCCTATACCTGTTTTTGGTACAGCCCCGAACCTGAAGACGGAGTTTCCCATGTCAAGCGTCCCGCTATTGGGAGCATTCATGCATGCGCCACGCCAATAATCAAAGTTTCACCTCACATCGCCAACTTTTTGGTGCCTGGTCTCTTGTTGTTGCAGCGGTTCTTTTTCTTGGGGTGCTGTTAGGGATACACACCTTTTGGGACTACCAGATGGAGGCACAACGACTGGAAGCTCGTCTGCTGGCCCAGGCACGGGTTGTTGATGAAAATCTGAATGCCAATCTGAACTCCATTAACCTGATTCTGGAGAATATCAAGCAAGAGCTGAATGATGTTTCCGGTCGTGATGCTGACCAGGTCAGTACATATCTGAAAAAGCAGAGCAGGATGTTCGCCGGGGTCAAGACACTGTTGATTCTGGACAAACAGGGGCTTTGTATAGCATCAAGCCGTGACGAACTTGTCGGTAAGCTTTTCAACCAGCGTGATTATTTTACCACTCCCCGCGACTCTTCAGACAAAAACAGGCTGTTCATGTCGCCTCCCTTCAAAACCTACCTTAAAACCTTTGTCATAAATATTTCAAAACCGATTCTGGGCAAACAGGGGGATTTCAACGGGGTCGTAGCGGTCTCGCTCTCACCGGAATATTTTCATGCACTGCTGGAGTCAACGATCTATACTCCAGACAACCGGATTGCCCTGGTTCATGCGGATGGCACTGTTTTTACTGCAGCACCTGAAGGTGTAACCTCTATTATCGGTAAAAATGTCAACACGCCGAATTCTCAACTGTTTCACCATCTGCAGAGTACCAAAACCAGTTCAATTCAGAGCGGTCGCAGTTCCACCACCGGAGACAAGCGGATATTTGCCTACATCACGAACACCCCCCCGGGCTGCGATTTGACAAGCAGCTTATCGTGGCAGCCAGCCGCAATGTTAATACGGCACTTGCCACCTGGAAAAAGCTGTTTGGCATACACCTGCTGCTCTATCTGCTGTTCTCGTCAGTAATACTGATCATAACGAGAAGACTGTTGAAGCGGGCTGCTCAACTAGACAGATCTGCAGAATTCAACCGGGCATTACTGGATTCGGTTCAGGCACATATCGCGATACTCGATAAGGATGGGGTGATCGTATCCGTTAACGATGCCTGGCAAGAGTTTGCCAACAGCAACCGTCCGGAGAGCGGATCCCTTCCAAGCCGCACGGCTGTCGGCAGCAATTACCTTGATGTGTGCCGTGAGAGTTCCGAAGATTTTTCAGATCTGGCGCAACAGGCGCTTGCAGGCATCATCTCTGTGCTGAACGGCTCTGAAACGTCATTTTCACAGGAATACCCCTGCCATTCACCCGACACCAAACGCTGGTTTTACATGACAGTTGAACCGCTTCGCATACCGCAGGGGGGGGTGGTCATCACCCACGTCAACATTTCGGAGAGAAAGTTCATCGAGGAACAACTGCAGGAATCCCGTCAGCAACTGGCCAATATCATCGATTTCCTGCCTGATGCCACCTTTGTCATTGATAACGAGAAGAAGGTCATCGCCTGGAACAGGGCCATGGAGGAGATGAGCGGCGTCAGCAAGGAAGAGATGCTGGGACAGGGTGATCATGCCTATACGGTTCCGTTTTACGGAGATCGCAGGAGGCAGTTGCTGGACCTGCTGGATCTCTCTGATGCCGAACTGGAGTCCAGGTATATGCATGTCAGCCGTAAAGGAGATACGCTTTCTGCCGAGATTTTTGCCCCTGCCCTGTATAATGGTAAAGGGGCCCATCTGTGGGCTTCGGGAGCACCTTTGTACAACAGTTGCGCTGACCGGATTGGAGCCATCGAAGTTATCCGTGACATAACCGAACACAAGCTGATTGAACAACATTTGCTTGATCGTGAGAAGTTCCTGAAGACAACCACTGATGTACTGCCGAGTATGGTTGCCTACTGGAACAAAGATCTATACTGTACTTTTGCCAATATTCAGTTTTATCAGTGGTTTGGCAAGAAACAGGAAGAGGTAATCGGCATCCATATGCAGAAGCTGTTGGGTGATCAGGTTTTCGGCAGGAATCTGGTGTATATCAGTGCCACCTTGCAGGGCAGGCCACAGCATTTTGAACGCATCATGACCAAGCCGAACGGGACAAACGGCCATACCTGGTCCCATTACATTCCGGACATTGTCGATGGCGAGACAGTAGGCTTTTACATGCTGGTGACAGACATCACCGATTTGAAGCAGGCACAGCTCAAACTGGAACAACTCAACCTTGATCTTAATCTGCGCACCGCACAGGCTGAGGCGGCCACCCGTGCCAAAGGCGAATTTCTGGCCAATATGAGTCATGAAATCCGCACCCCGATGAACGCCATTACCGGCATGTCGTACCTGGCTCTTCAGACGGATCTCACCCCGCAACAGCAGGACTATATCCAGAAAATAAATCGTTCCGCCCAGCTGTTACTGGGGATCATCAACGATATCCTCGATTTTTCCAAGATCGAAGCCGGTCGGCTGGAGCTGGAAACCATCGATTTCCAGCTGGATTCAGTGCTCCACAACCTGATCAACATGATCTCGTTCAAGGCCTCTGAAAAAAATCTGGAAGTAGTTCTGCACACAGAACCGGGCCTGCCGCTTGACCTGCGTGGTGACCCTCTTCGCTTGGGTCAGATACTGCTGAATCTGGCAGGTAATGCGGTAAAATTCACCGACAAGGGGCGTGTTGGTATCAAAGTGGCGTCACGTAGTGATGACACGGGCAGAGTCTTGCTGCAGTTCATGATTGAGGACACTGGCATCGGTATTTCACAGGATCAGCTGCAGCATCTTTTTCAGCCTTTTACCCAGGCTGACGGCTCAATCAGCCGCCGCTACGGAGGTACCGGTCTTGGGCTGGTCATCACCAGGCAGCTGGTAGAGTTGATGGGCGGTAGCATCAGCATTGAAAGTAAACCGGGCGTTGGCAGCAGCTTCAGCGTGACCCTGCCGTTTGATCTGCAGCCCGACTCGCGGGTAGGTTCTGATTGCGGGTTTAGCGCACCCGTCCGTGATCAGGAAGAGACTCGCGTGCTGCCGGTTTTCAACGGTGTGCGGGTTCTGTTGGCAGAGGACAATCAGATTAACCAGCAGGTAGCACGTGAGATTCTGGAACAGGCCGGTATAACGGTTGAATTGGCAGCAAATGGCCGGTTGGCAGTTGAAGCGCTGGCAGGAGATCAACCGTTTGATCTGGTTCTGATGGATCTGCAGATGCCCGAAATGGATGGGTATGAAGCGACCCGCCTGATCAGGGAGCGCTATACCGCCGATCAACTGCCGGTGATTGCCATGACCGCCCATGCCATGACCGAAGAGCGGGTAAAATGTCTTGCATCTGGCATGAATGACCATGTCAGTAAACCGATTGACCTCCGGCAGCTGTATGAGACACTGGCCAGATGGCTTCCCCATACAGGGGACGGTGTCCCGGTCAATCCTGCGGTGCTGCCGCCAGCATCGACCACGGTATCGGCTGAACTGCCCGGCATCAACATGGCCGCTGCCACCAGCCGGATGATGGGAAACAGCCAGTTGCTGAAGGATCTGATCATCCTTTTCTGCTCTGAAAACCACGACACTGTCAGTAAAATCAGGCAGGCCATTGCACAGCAGAATATTGGGCAGGCGAAGGAACTGCTTCACTCACTGAAGGGAATTGCCGGAAACATCAGTGCAGAGGGATTGGCAGAATCATCACGTTTGCTTGAAGAACAGCTCAGAGAGCAGCGTATGGACACGGTCGCTGCCCTGCTTGACCAGATGGAACAGGAAATGCTGCAGGTGCTTGAAGCAGGAAAGTTGCTGGCATCAGAACAGAACGGCTCTGTCCAGCCACCGGAAGAACCCGCTGTCACGGCATCTGCACAACAGACTCGTGCAACCCTGCATGAACTGGCTGACCTGCTGCGCCTGAACAAGCTGGAGGCACGCAAGAAGTTTGCTGCACTCAGGCCGCAGCTTGCAGAGTATCCTGAACTGCATCGTATTGATGAACACCTGAGCCGGCTGGACTTTAAAGGCGCTTTGGCCGTACTCACCGAACTGATCACGGCGTTTGAACTGAGCCGGACGGAGCAGCCATGAATCAGGAAGACCAGAAATAATCGGTGTTGATTGTGGACGATACGCGGCTTACTATCCAGATTCTGTGTGGGATGCTAGTCGAGGAACTACGTATGGGCGGCAGGCAGATCAGAGCTTATTTTTGCAACTTTAACTTTATGAAAATGATGGGTATTTTTCACTTAATGCGAGAAAATAGTGATCCCTGCACCGCTGTTCAACGTCGGCCAGTGTTGCTAAAGCCTCATGAAAACTGTTGTTGCTGATGGCAAAAACACCATGTCCCTGAACAATAACCGCTTTGGAGTCTGTCAGCAGAAAGGCTCTGGGCAGGCTCTCGGCAAGCCCCCCTACACCCCCTTCACCTCGCACTACCGGTAATGAGTTGATAGTGTAAAGCCCTTCCTGGTCGCCAGGGAGACAAAAAAAACTCATGACCACCGGGAATTTGGGGTGGCCATGCAGGATCGCTTTGCAACCGGTAGCCTTGACTATTGCCCGGTGGGCAGGCAGTTCACTTGAAGCAGTGAGACCGGTTGTGGTTGATCCGTTAAAAGGGACCGGATCAATCTGGGCTGCAAGTTCATCCAGACGGGCAGACGTCTGGGAGATATACATGATATCTCCGGTCGTCCAGGAAATATTACCGAAAAAGGAATCAACCAGCCCCATTTTTACGGTTGTCTGTCCGGTGTGGCAAATCTCACCCAGGATATCCTGAAGAGATGCCGGGGAAGCATTACACAGAAACCGGGTATCTGCAGCAGTTACCGGTTTCAGGCTGTTCCGGAACTTTTGTAGGGCAACAGCTTCATTCGGTACTACAGGGCCTGACGTAAGCAGGTCTGCAAGATATTTGATGGTGGTTGCATGCATCAGTGAGGACCATGTGATGTATGCCTGCTCAACCGTAAGCCCTCCCTGACTCACCATGCCGATCCCCTCAACAATGCATCCTTTACGCCTTTTCAAGGCTGCACAGATGGCATTCAGCAACTCTTGGCCGTCCGGTATGCTTCTGATAATCGGAATATCATGCAAGGATGACTTGGATTCAGAGTCTTCCGGAAAGAGTGTCG
>CAXNJF010000060.1:0-7840 GCA_964202585.1 Trichlorobacter sp.
CGATTTCAACAGACATATCAGGTCTCATATCAGGCCACCTCCCACTTCAGTTCAGCAGCCTCAAAAACCGGCCCTTCGGTGCAGACGCAACGGTAATCAGGTGTTTCATTGCTATGACCAGCCCCCTGACAGACACAGCCCAGACAGGCCCCCATGCCGCAGGCCATGTACCCTTCCAGCGAGACCTGGGTTGGAACCTGCCGCTTTGCGCCGATGGCAGCCACCGCCTTCAGCATGCCGTGGGGGCCGCAGGCAAAGATCTGCCCTTTGTTACCGGTCACATCCAGGCGGCACTCCAGGACCTTGGTGACCAGCCCGCACTCACCCAGCGAGCCATCCTCGGTTGCTGTGTAACACTCCACCCCAAGACGCTCGAACTCGGTGATACACAGCACGTCATCCCTGGTACGGCCTCCGGCAAACAGACGCACCGGTGAATCCTTGACCAGCTCCTTGGCCAGCAGGTAGAGCGGCGCCAGCCCTACCCCGCCCCCCACAATCAGTTTTTCCTCACCAGCCGGACCGTTGTCAAAGCCGGTGCCCAAAGGCCCCAGAATATCCAGCAGGTCCGTCTCGTGCAGGGTTGACAGCATACCAGTCCCCTTGCCCACCACCCGGTACAGGATCTCCAGATACGGCTGGACAGCTGCTCCGGTATAGGCCGGCTGATGCATCCCCACATCAAACACGCCAAAGGGGCGACGGATCAGCGGATCAATGGACGGGTTGACCCGTACCATCACAAACTGTCCCGGCCTGGCAGCAAGCATTTCCGGCGGTGCTGTCATCCGCATCCGCCAGTATCCGGGAGAAACCTCGGCGTTATCAAGAATCATGGTCTTAAACTGCATCTATCCGATCCTCCTCAACGATATTCTTATCCAGTAACAGGGCATCAATCCCCTGCTCATAATATGCTTTGCGCAGTCCGCTCTTCACAAACCCGAACCGCTCATACAGTGCAATAGCCGGAAGACTGGTGGCGCGCACTTCCAGCCGCAGAACCGTTGCCCCTTGCCGCACCGCCTCGGCACAGCACCATTGCATCAGCAGGTGACCGATACCACTGCGTTGCAATGCAGGATCAACAGCAACATCCAGTATTTCGGCCTCATCCAGCAGCACTGTCAGACAGAGATACCCGACCACCAGCCCCTCATGTTCTGCAACAACGGGGGTGCTGCGCTCCGAGGCGATCTCTGCAAGAAAACTCGCTCTGCTCCAGGCACGGGGAAAACAGGCCTGCTCAATGGCCAGTACGGCATCAAGGTCAGCGTCGGTCATGGAGCGGATAACCGGCATTAGCTACAACCGGCGCATCCGCTTGAGCAGCCTGTTGCAGATGGGGCACAAGAGTCGTCATCAGCAACGCCCCCCAGCACCCGCAGGATAATGTCGCTTTTGGGATCACGATTAAATTGTGCTGCCAGGCTCTCAACGATCTCTTCAGCTTCACCGGGCAGATCGTTCCAGATCCCAAGAATTGGTGCTCCACAAAGAGACCCGATCTGATGGGGAGCGCCTTGCTCGGCCAATCCGGGGCTGGCAGGGTAGCGGTTGACCATGACCCCTTTTACCTCAAGATCCATCTGGCCTGCACTAAAGCAGGTCAGCACCGTATGGTTGATCGTGCCGAGATCGGGACGGGCCACCACCAGCAACGGCAGGTCAAGCTGCTTGATCAGATCCGCGATCAGCAGCCCGCCATTCAGCGGTACCATCAGCCCCCCGGCCCCCTCAACGATCATAAAATCATGCTGTGCAGCCAAACGACGGTAGCAGGCAACAATCCGGCTGAAATCAATCTTTACCCCGTCCCGCTTGGCCGCTTCAACCGGGGAAATCGGCTCACGCAGCCGATAGGGAGCGACATCATCCGTGCAATCAACACCGGCAGCCCAAGCCAGCAGCTCTGCATCCTCAGATAGCAACTCGCCGTTGCGCTCAACACAACCGCTGGTAACCGGCTTCATCACCCCGACGTTGACTCCCCGCAAACGCAGGATACGGGCTAATGTTGCCGCAACTACCGTTTTACCAACACCGGTGTCCGTGCCGGTGACAAAAAGTCCGCTACTCATCTCGGCATCTCCTTCATCGTTGCCAATAGCCTTGTTCCACCCCCCTCTTCTGGCGGTGTTATTTTGATGCGACCGGAACCGCTGCTTTTTTCTTTACTGCAGGAACCGCTGCTTTTGTTCGCTTGGCAGGAACTTCAGCAGCTTTGGTAGCGGCCTTGGCTTCCCTTGCTTTTGCAAGACCTTCTCCCAACCCTTTTTCAAGCGCCATCTGCCTGCGTGACTCAACATAGCTCTTTGCTGCCAGTGAAAGCGTGGCGGGAATACCGAACTGTTTGCGATACTGCCCGGGTTTCATGGCATGGGCAGTCGTGAGGTGCCGCTTAAGGGTCTTGAAACCTTTGTTGCAGATTGCACAAACAACTTCATCTTTTTTAAAATATTGCTTGAGATTGATTTTCTGGGGTTTTGTTACCTCTGCAGCTGATTCTGCTGCCGGCTCCTGAAGAGTACCTTCATCAATGGCCTTGATCATAGTACTAATGGTGACCATCTCTTGCTGAATCTCATCAAGTGACATCTCTTTTTTCGCCATTCTCTGGGTAAGTATTTGCACGGTGAGTTCTGCCAGTGTTGCCATGGTAACAATCTCCTTTGTCAAAGCATGGTTGTGATTATCGCTACAATCCTGTCAGCAGTTTTATACAAACGTCTGCTACACTGTCATCTGCTTTCAATTATCCCTCAAAATATAATTTGCCAAAAATACACCAACCTGCACTTAATTCATAGTGATGAAATGCAGAGGGTGGCTGGAAAGTCTAACCAGCTGTAAAACAGCAGATACCGGATTGACTGCGAAAATTGAGCCGCTATGTTAATGGTTTCAGTATGTGCAGCATCAATCAAACGGCGACAAAATAAAATATCCTCCATGAATTTCTTGAGTATCAGCCGGTATCTGGTATTCTTACACAACTCTGGCAACATTTACTTGCACGGCATTTTCTGGAGAACAACCATGAACCCATCTCCAACACAGGATATGAACCTGCTCAGGCAACAGCTTGAGTACCGCAAGCGCCTGATGGACAAGATCAACGAAATCCACTCCGCTGATAACCTCAACACCATCCTGCTGCATATCAAGGATAGCATCGCTGGACTGTTCACAGCCCAACGGATCACCATCTACCTGGCTGACGCCAAACGAAATCTCCTGATCTCGAAGGTACTTTCGGGCACAGAAGTCAAACAGATCGTAGTTCCGATTTCGGATGCCAGTCTGTCCGGTTTTTGTGCCTTGTCAGGCTCTGTGCTCAATGTCAAGGATGCCTACAGTGACCATGAGCTGAAAATGATCAGTTCAAACCTCAAGTTTGATAAATCCTGGGATCAAAAAACCGGATTTACCACCAAGCAGGTACTCTGCGTGCCGATGAAATTCCAGCGCACCCTGATCGGCGTGATCCAGATCATCAACAAACAGAACGGCACCCCTTTTGACGATACCGACATCACCTACGCGCTGGAGCTTGGCACCTCTCTTTCTATCGCTATCCACAACATCTATCGTCTGCAGGTAACCACCAAGATCATTCGTCAGCGCAGCCGCTACAACTACCTGCTGGACCGTAACCTGCTGGATGAAAAAGATCTTGAAAAGGCCAGTGTCCATCCAGACATGGTCAAAATCGGACTTGATGCGGTCTTGATAAGGGAATTCAAGGTTCCACGCGAAGAGATGGCCAAAGCACTGTCGCTCTTTTTTGGCACTGAATTCATCAAATACGAACCAGCCACCCCTCCCATGGGAGAAGATCTGCTGAAACGGATCAAGCCGGATCGATTGATGAAAGAGTGGTGGGTTCCCTACAAAGTTGAAAACGGGGTGTTGTACATCATCATGGATGACCCCACTGATCTGGGCAGACAGGACATGATCAAGTTCATCTATCCGGAGTACAAGCGGATCAGCTACGTTGGCGCGTTCCGGGATGATATCCAGAGCTTCATCGGTCTGTTCTACAACAAGGGCGCATCAATGGCCTCCGGTGGCAGTATTGATGAACTGATCAACAAGCTTGACTCGACTGACGAGCCGGAAATCGAGCAGGAATCATCAAAAGTATCTGAACAGGACAGCGTTATCGTCCAGCTGGTCAACAAGATCATCATTGATGCAGTCCAGGGCAAGGTTTCCGATATTCACATTGAACCCTACCCCGGCAAGGAAGATGTAATTGTCCGTACCCGGATTGATGGCCGCTGCAAGGTCTACCAGCGGATACCGTACAAGTACAAGTACGCCATCCCGTCGCGGATCAAGATCATGTGCGGTCTGGATATCTCGGAACGCCGCAAGCCACAGGATGGCAAGATCGATTTCAAGAAATTTGGTCCGCTGGATGTGGAATTGCGGGTCGCCACCGTCCCCACTGCCGGCCAGCTTGAAGACGTGGTCATGCGGGTACTGGCTTCAGGCGAGGCTGCCCTGCCCTATGACAAACTTGGTCTGACCGACCGCAACAACAAGGTGCTGCTGGAGTGCATCAACCAGCCCTACGGACTGGTGCTGGTGGTGGGACCAACCGGTTCCGGTAAAACCACCACCCTCCACTCGGCTATCTCAGTCATCAACACCCCTGAAACCAAGATCTGGACCGCTGAAGACCCGGTTGAGATCACCCAGCGGGGCCTGCGACAGGTTCAGGTCCACCCCAAAATCGGCTTTACCTTTGCAGCTGCCCTGCGTTCCTTCCTGCGGGCCGACCCTGATGTGATCATGGTCGGCGAGATGCGGGACCAGGAAACTGCCGAGATCGGTGTTGAATCATCCCTGACCGGGCACCTGGTCTTCTCCACCCTGCACACCAACTCGGCCCCGGAGACGGTTACCCGTCTGCTGGATATGGAGCTTGATCCGTTTTCCTTCTCCGATGCCATCCTCTGCATCCTGGCCCAACGGCTCTGCCGCCGTCTGTGCAGTTGCAAAGAGGAATACACTCCGGGACAAAAAGAACTGGAAGATATCATCCTGGAATACGGGCCTGAAAACTTCAAAAAAACCGGCATCAATCCCGCAGACATCAGACTCTCCAAAGCGGTTGGCTGCCCCAAATGTGGCGATTCGGGCTACAAGGGACGTCTTGGTATCCACGAACTGCTGCAGGGCACTGATGAGATGAAGGCGCTGATCAAGCGTAAATCAGAGATCGAACTAATCCGCAAACAGGCGATCAATGACGGCATGACCACCCTTAAACAGGACGGTATCCTGAAATGCTTCCAGGGGATTACTGATCTGAAGGAAGTTCGCAAGGTCTGTATCAAGTAATCAAAGGAGGTGACACCGATGGCAACCTGGAAATGTGCATGCGGCTTCAGCAAAGAAGGCCGCTGCAAACCTCAGAAATGTGAGAAGTGTGGCGAAAAAGGGAAATTTGCAAAGGAAGAGTAACACCAGAAACGGCAGCCGGAAGGCTGCCGTTTTGCATTCATGTCACATCAGCTTTGGAGGGAATGCGGTTTGTTCACTAACACCTTACTGGATGCAGGAGGATCAAGCTGCAGGGCACGCTTTACCTGCAGCAGGTTTTCTGCAGTTACTGCTTCACACCTGTCAATCAACAGGATACGGGAACCACTGTACAGCTCTTCCCCCATGATCATACCCGGCATAAGTTCGGAAAGCGTCAAAATATCAGACAGCTCCTTGTTCAACTCCGGTTTATCATAAATACTTGGGGCAATTTCTTCAAAGTACGGAACCAACCCCTGATCAAAATTTCTCCCCGCGAAATTTCTTACATTTTTCATCACATTAAACAGCATGGTGCCTGAGATTTCATGGTTGGTTGCGCGGTCAATATAGTCAGCAATGGCGATGATCCGTGCGCCAAGAGGGATCTCTTCTCCAATCAGACGATCCGGCAGGCCTGATCCGTTCATCTGTTCGTGATGGTTCCGAATCAGTTGTCCTGCCTCCTGGAGCCAGTCAATATGGCTAAGCATGAACTGTCCCCGCACGGCATGGGAAAGATAGATTTTCTTCAGATGCTCCGGGAGTTTGTCCGGAATGGCGGTTGTAATGTCTGATGGCAAGCCGATCTTGCCGATATCATGCAGCAATGCCGCCAGTCTGATGGTTTCAATATCGTTATGATTACAATCAAGACGTTTGGCAACCGCAACAGACAAGGCAGCAACCCGGCTGGCATGTCCCTGCAGACAGGGATCCAGCATATCCAGCAAACGCACCAGCAGATCAAGCCAGTCTTCACGATCTCGCCTGGCAACAACATCCACCGAAGCCAGCGCCTGAACCTTTTCGGTAACGATTGATGACAGCCCCTTGACACGACCTTTCAGGTTGCTGTTCCATTCCTGTAATTCCTGCTGGGCCTTCCTGAGGGCAATATGGGTTTTTACCCGCGCCAGCGCCACCGACGGACTGACCGGCTTGGTCAGGTAATCCACGCAGCCGACGTGAAAACCCTTTTCCTCGTTGACCACCTCGGTCAGGGCGGTCACAAAAATCACCGGTATCTCACAAGTAGCTTCCATCTGCTTCAGACGTGTACAGACCTCATACCCATCCATCTCCGGCATCATTATATCCAACAGGATCAGGTCGGGAATGGCAGACTCCGCAATACTGAGCGCCTTTTCACCGTTGGTGGCCACCTTGACATTAAACTCATCCCCTAACGCACCTTTGAGCACATCAATATTGTCAGGGACGTCATCAACCACCAGTACGGTGCCCAGCTTGTTTTGTCCATCTGCCATAGTGAAATCCCTTTAGAGGTGAGCCGCCTTTTGCAGGTCAGCATCGGAATCTACATACTTGCTTGCAATCTCTTTGAATTCATCAGCCAGTTCCATAAAAGCATCCACCATATCCGGATCAAAGTGACTGCCTTTTCCTTCCAGTATGATGCCAACCGCTTTTTCGTGGGGCATGCCTTCCTTGTAGACACGGCGGCTGATCAAGGCATCATAGACATCCGCCACCGCCATGATCCTGGCCGATACAGGGATGTCATCTCCTGACAATCCTTCCGGATAGCCACTGCCATCCCACTTTTCCTGATGCCCATAGGCGATCTCCTTGGCAACCGACAGAAACGGCAGCTCCAGATCAAGGGACTCCTCAGCCTGCACAATAGCGTCGCGCCCAAGGGTCGGGTGACGCATCATGATCTCAAACTCTTCCGGCTCAAAACGGCCCGGCTTCAAAAGTATCCGGTCAGGAATCCCCACCTTGCCGATATCATGCAGTGGTGCGGACTTGAACAGCAGATCAATGGTCTTGTCGTTATCCAGTTCAGCTCTGAAACGAGGGTGGTGGCGGAGTTTCTCGGCAAGCAGCTTGACGTACCACTGAGTGCGCCGAATATGGTTACCGGTCTCGTTGTCACGGGTCTCAGCCAGGGAGGCCATGGCATGTATGGTGACATCCTGTACCGCTGCAACTTCTCTGGTACGCTTCTTCACTTCCTCTTCCAGATGCTTATTCTGATCCTTCAGGAAATCACGGGCAATCTTCAGATCCAGGTGGTTACGTACCCTGGCAAGCACAATCGGCGGGCTGATCGGCTTCGTGATGTAGTCCACCGCCCCCATATCCAGCCCCATGGTCTCGTCCGCCACCTCTGCCTTGGCTGTCAGGAAGATAATCGGGATATCCCGTGTTTTTTCATCAGCCTTCAACCGACGGCAGACCTCATAGCCATCCATCTCCGGCATCATGATATCCAGCAGGATAAGGTCGGGCGGACTGTCGGAAGCGGCGATCTTGAGTGCCTTTTCGCCGTTGT
>CAXNJF010000061.1:0-7809 GCA_964202585.1 Trichlorobacter sp.
GTTAGGCACGCCGCCAGCGTTCGTTCTGAGCCAGGATCAAACTCTCCAGTTTGAATTACCTGTATCAAATCTATACTAGCTTTTTAAATCAATTTTGAATTGCTTGGCCCGCAATTCACAACACTTGCTATTCGGTTTTCAAAGATCAATTTTCCGTCAGCGGCTGGTGTTCCGCGCTGCAAGGAATCCCGTTTATACACATGCCAGCTTTCTACGTCAATACTTTTTTTAAAAATAATTATTTTTCTATCTAACTAGCTGAAATCCGTCTTGCGCGCATCTGTTTACTCGTGTATAGCAGGAGCAGTTCTTGTCATCACCTTGTCAATAAAGGATATTTATTCATATGAATTGTTTAGCTCCCCTTCTGATTGCAGCAGTTTGCTATCTTATACATACCGGGACCGCACGGGCCGACATGCGTAGTGACACCGTGGAGCTTCTTGCAAAACTTCGCCAAGATGGTGGGGCCACCCGTTTTCCTGATGAGCTTCGCAGCCTTGATGCAACATTGGCAACGGCAGATATGTACTCCCAATTACATGACCAGAAGAATGCCGAACGCTACTATAAACTCGCCATACAGAAGGGGTCCTTGATACTGCAACGTCAACAGACGTCTGCACCAGGGCTTTCGGCGCCGTCCGTTCTGCAACCGATTTCAAGCGCCGGTATGCAACCAGCATCTTTAACGTCGGCATCCACGCCGAGAGTACCGGTCATCGAACAGCAACCTGAATATATCTCCTCACGCCTCGTCGGAACAAATGGAGCCTATACTGTTGTTAAAGGTGATACTATCCGGCTTGTCGCGGGAAAACTGGGCGTAAGCCGTGTACAACTTGCAGCAATGAACGGATTGACTCAAAAGGACAGCCTGAAAGCAGGTCAAGTGCTACAGTATAATAATCGCAGGATTGTACCGGAACACCGGATAAAGGACGGGATTGTCATCAATATCCCTGACCGGATGTTGTATCTCTTCCAGCAGGGCACCATGTCATATTCCACCGCTGTTGCCCTGGGCACACCAACCAGGACCGACCAGTTTGTCTGGCAGACCCCTACCGGCAGGTTCAAAATCGTCAACAAGGCCAAGGATCCAACCTGGACTGTGCCCCCTTCTATTCAGGAAGAGATGCGACTGGATGGCAAGGAGGTAATTACCAGCATCCCGCCCGGTCCTGACAACCCGCTGGGCAAGTACGCCATCAAGACCTCCCTGCCCGGAATCCTGATCCACAGCACCACCAAGCCATGGTCGATTTATACCTATGCCAGTCACGGCTGCATCAGGGTTTACCCGGAGCGGATGGAGGAATTGTTCAAGCTGGTAAAGGTAAATATAACTGGTGAGATTATCTATCAGCCGGTAAAATTAGCGGTTACCGATGATGGCCGGATTCTGCTTGAGGCGCATGGCGATATCTACAACAAGACCAAGGGACTTGCAACTGCAGCACAGGCCTTGATTCGTGCCCGTAAGCTGGAAGACAAGGTAGATTGGGAAAAAGTAAAAAAAGTGGTCTCCCGCAAGGCAGGTGTGGCCGAAGAGATAACCCTCACATCAACGGAGGCCCAGCAGCAGATTGATGCTGTCACGGCTCAATCTCCCTCGTAAGCAGAGGGTTCTGTCCCCTTAACAAAGGATTCAGCAGCGCCTTCATCACCACGGGCGAGCCTGCCGCTCTTCGTATTAACCCGCACGACAGAAACCGTCTCAGGTACATCAAAACTCTGCACCGGTATTCCTGCTACCGCTTTCATCATATAATCAACCCAGATCGGCGCTGAAGCCTGGCCACCCGAACCACCTGCTCCCAGGGAGCGGGCCTGATTATCAAAACCAACCCAGACTCCGGTCACCAGTTGTGGAATATATCCCACAAACCAGGCATCCTTCATCTCATTGGTCGTACCGGTTTTACCGGCCACTGGTCGCTTAATTGCTGCGGCACGGTGTCCGGTGCCGCTCTGAACAACAGACTCCATCAGGTTGGTAATCAGATAGGCGACCTCCGGTGATGTTGCCTGGGTTGCACGAACCACCGATGGAGCACCGGCTGAGGGCAGCACCGGGACAGGTTCTTTTATTGGAATCGCCTGCTGCACCGGAACGCCTGTTACCCCAACATCCGGAGGAGCCACTGGCTCCGGTGGTAGCGGCTGCTGATGTTCTTCCAGTATTTTTCCCTCAGCATCCGTCACTTTGGCGATAAAGTAGGTTGGCAGATAGACCCCTTTATTGGCAAAAGCGGTATAGGCCGATGTCAACTCCAGTGGTGAGACACTGGCAGCCCCTAAAGCCAGTGACAAATTTGGCTCAATCTTTGAAGTAAACCCGAGGCGCTTGGCAAATTCAACCGCATGATCCACCCCGATCTTGTCCAATATTTTTACACTGACAACGTTAATCGAGTGCGTTAGCGCCTCCCGCATCGTAACCGGGCCACGAAAAGCATGATCATAATTTTGGGGCGCCCAGGTTTTGCCAAGCCCTGCGGGATACTCAACCGGTGAATCCTCAATTACCGTTGCCGCAGTAAACCCTTTTTCCAGGGCAGCTGCATAGATGATCGGCTTGAAGGCTGAACCGGCATTCCGTTTGGCTTGTACTGCCCGGTTGAACTGACTCTTACGGAAGTCATAACCACCGATCATAGCCTTGACTCCGCCACTGCGTGGGTCGATTGAGACCAAAGCCCCCTGTACCTCAGGTACCTGATCAAGGGCAAAAACCGCCCCCTGCCGATTCAGGTCCGGTGTTACCACCTGAAGATCAACAACAGCCCCCAATCCCAATGACCTGACAGATTTTTCAGGTTTGCCGAAACTATTCTCCAATGTCAGTTTACCGGCCCAGGCCATCCCCTTGCGATCAAGCGTCCCAAAGCGGTCACCAACCCGAACCGTTGCAATCCCTTTGGCCGGTTCAACTGCGGTAACCACACCGGCGTACGTTTCACCCGGCTTGAGAGCGGCAGAGTCGATCCCCTCTTCAACCTTGTCGCAGAACGGATCAACCTCATTCTGTTTGAGATATCTGCTTGCTCCACGGAACCCCTGGCGTTTGTCCACCGCTTTCAGGCCAGACCGCACTGCTTCATACGCAGCACTCTGCATACCGGCGTTCATGGTGGTATAGATCTTCAGGCCCCCCTTATAGAGCTGATCCTCCCCATACTTAGCCTCCAGATAGATCCTCATCTGTTCCAGGAAGTAGGCAACCTGATCATTCATGGCTCGTCTGCCCGGCAGAATGACAAGTGGCGTCCTGCGGGCATGGTCAGCCTCAGCCTGGGTAACAAAACCTTCACTCACCATCCGCTCAAGCACATACCCCTGACGTTCCCTGGCCCGCTCCAGATTCTTGATCGGAGAATAAGCATTGGGCGCCTTGGGTAGGCCTGCCAGCACAGCCATTTCAGCCAGGTTTAATTGATCAACATGCTTGCCAAAGTAGGTTTCCGAGGCAGCTTCAACTCCGTAAGATCCGGCCCCCAGATAAATCTGATTCAGATAGAGATAGAGGATCTCATCTTTGGTCAGCTTGTCTTCCATCCGTTTGGCCAGAATCGCTTCCTTTATTTTACGGGACAGCTTCTTTTCAGGTGTCAGCAGCATGGTCTTGGTGACTTGCTGGGTAATGGTGGAGGCGCCTTCTTTCTTGCGCATGGAAACCAGATTCTTGAAGGCGGCCCGAACAATACCAAAATAATCTATGCCTTTATGAGAATAAAAACTGGCATCTTCGGCAGCAACAAAGGCCTGAATCAACTTGCGTGGCATCTTGTTGACCGGCACCACCAGACGCCGTTCCAGATAGAACTCCCCCACCAATGTGCCGTCATCGCCGTACACTTGTGAAACAATCGGCGGCTTGTAGTCGGTAAGGCGGTCAACCTTCGGAAGTTTAGCCATCAGAAAAGCGATATATCCCCCCAGGCCCAGCATCATCACCACTGCCAGGGTAATAACAAACAAAAGCAGGGTAGAAAAAAAACCTTTGCCCCCCTTTCCTGGCGCCCGTCGTTGTATTCTGACCTGTTCATGAGGCATGAAAAACAACCTTTCATCTGCTTTTGTTACGGAAAAACCGAACCGTAGGCAGACAAGATACCTGATTTATTACAACTGTTCAAGTTCTAGGTGGTCTGCCATACTGTAGGGACTTGTCAATCCGGTTATTCAGGCTATACTCTGCCTGTCAGCAGACCGTATACTGGAGTCCACCATGCGGATCACCACCAAACTTACCCTGATTATATCAATTCTCCTGATCGCCCTGTTTATTTCGCAGGGCTGGAACTCATACCATCATGCGCAGTCTTTAATCCAGCAGCAGGCGATTGACAAGGCCCGCATCATCTCCCGTCAGATCATTGAAACCCGCGATTACCTCTCAAGGGCAGAACAGGGTGAGGCAGAACATAATGCAGCCCTGATCCCCCAAGTGGCGGCAACCAGGATTGCTGCCAGAATAACTGAAGGTTCTCCCTACTATGTCCGCCAGGTATCACTGCGCAATCGTAACCCGGAAAACAGGCCGGATCCTTACGAAACAGCCGAACTCACACGGATGGGTCTGACAGAAGAGCCGCAAGAAAGCCATCAGGTAGCAGGTGATGGTGGAAAAGAAGCGCTTCGTTATCTGCTCCCGATGGTAGCTGACCATTCATGCCTGACCTGCCATGGCAGCTTTGAAACCGCTCCCCGCTTTGTACAGGCACGGTTCCCCAAGGGACATCCATCGTACAATTATCACAAAGGAGAGCTCATCGGGGCTATTTCAGTTTCCGTTCCAGTGCGAGAACTGTATCGGGCCATTGATAGCAACCTGTTTCATGCCCTCGTCATGGAATCATCCATCCTTTTGCTTTTACTGGTTTTTACCGGCTTAATCATTCACCGGACCATACTCAAGCCGGTATCTACTGTTGCCAAAGGGATCGAACAGGTTACCGGAAGCGGTAACTACGCCCAACGGATCAAACAGGTGGGCAACGATGAAATCGGCCATCTGGTGGCCTCCTTCAACGAGCTGATGGCAGAACTTGAACGCAGAACCGTTCAGCGGGCCGAATCTGATGAGCGTTATCGTAACTTTATTGAAATAGCCCAGTCTCCTATTGTTACCTTTCTGCCGGACGGAAAGATTGTGATTGCCAATCAGAAAGCTGAAAAGCTCTTCGGACTCACCAAGGAAGAACTGCTTGGCCAGAGTATCTGCGATTTTATGGCTGATCCTGAACCGCTCAAGACAGGCATCAATGATTATTTTCAGGCCGGCAGCAGTAACCTGATCGGCACCACCAGTCGCCAGACCGTACGGGATGTTTGTGGCAGACTGTTTGAGGTTGAAATGGTAATCTCGGTATCCCAGACCGATCAGGAGGCTATGTTTACCGCTATCCTGAGAACAGTCAAAACATAAACAGAGAGAGGCCGCCAGATATGACCACCCATACTACCAGAAAGCTTCTTAAGCAACTGATCGGGATACTGAACGAAGTCTCTCTGGGTAACACAACACAGGTAGACACCATCTTTGAACTCACCAAAGACGGTGTCTACCCCCCTGAAATTGTGAACCTTGCTGAATCATTCGGCATGATGATCGTCAACATAGATGCCAAACAGCAACGTCTCGAACGGCTGCTTTCCGATCTTCAGGAAAAGAACAAGGCACTGGAACAGGTTTCCCGTACGTTGCTCAACGCCAATATCGGGATGCTGGAGGTACTGGGAAGCGCCATTGCAAAACGGGACAGCGACACCAGCGCCCACAATTACCGGGTAACCATCTATTCCATTCATATCGGTCAGGCATTAGGATTACCTGACAAAAGCCTGCGCAGCTTGATTAAAGGCGCTTTCCTGCATGATATCGGTAAAATTGCAATCAGTGATGCCATACTGCTCAAACCCGGCGGACTGGATGACCGTGAATATGAGATCATCAAGACCCATGTACTGCATGGAAGTGAGATCATCAAGGCCTACAGCTGGTTATCTGATGCCCATGAGGTGGTACTCCACCACCATGAAAAATTTAACGGGAACGGCTACCCTGACGGCCTCAGGTCAGACCAGATACCGCTGAATGCCCGGATATTTGCTGTCGCAGATGTTTTTGACGCATTAACGTCAAAACGCCCCTACAAGGAGCCTTACCCGATTGATTACGCCTTAAAGCTGATGAGAGCTGATGTGGGCAGCCATTTTGATCCGGAAATATATGATCTGTTTTCACATAATGCTCAGACAATTCATGAAACCATTGCAGGTCTCAGTGAAATTCAGTTAGAAAACAGTCTGCACGACATTATGCAGGACTACTTCAAAAGCGCAGCAGAAAAGGAGATGATCTATCATGGTGTTTAACAGCGTACGGATGTTTGTTGTCTGCCTCTTGGTATCAACGTTACTCTTGCCGACAGGCTGTACGAAAAGAGAAAAAATTTCAAATCTGTCACAGCTTGATGGCAAGGAGTTTGCCGTTCCCACTGGAACAGCGGCCGACAAGCTGGTCCTGTCCCGTTTCCCCAATGCAAAGTTCAAGTATTTCAACAGCGTACTTGATGCTGCACTGGCAGTTAAAGCAGGCAAGGCCGATGCAGCAGCCTACGATGAACCGATCCTGAAAAACATTGCCGCCAAGAACAGCGGTCTCACCGTTCTGCCGGAGATGCTGACCAAAGACAACTACGGCTTTGCCGTTCCGTTGGACAAAAAAGAACTGAAAAGCGCCGTTGATCAGGTGGTGAGCGAGCTGCGCAAAAACGGCAAGTATGATGCCATGCTGCAACGCTGGCTACCCAAGACCGGCAGCCCTGCTGCGATGCCTGTCATCCCCTCCAGCGGCAGCAAAGGGGTTCTCAAACTTGGCACCGCCGCCATAACCGAGCCGTTTTCTTTTGTTGACGGCTCACATGCGGTGGTCGGTTTTGATATCGAGATCGCCGCCCTTGTTGCACAAAAACTTGATATGAAGCTGGAAGTTGTCAATATGGAGTTTGGCTCCATGATCCCGGCCCTGATCTCCGGCAAGGTGAATATGATAGCAGCCTGCATCACCATTACCGATGAACGGGCTAAAAAGGTACTGTTCTCGGAACCGTATTACACCGGCGGTATTGCCGCGCTGGTCAGGGAGTAGATACCGCACGTGCTGAAGATCGTTATCACATCCGTTCTATGCCTGCTGCTTGCTACGGGCTGTACAAAAACGCTGCCCGAAGCAGAGGCTGCGGCTATGAAGCTTAAGCTCACCTCTGCCGACGACCTGAAAGACAAACGGATCGGTGTCCTGCTCGGATCCATACACGATGCCTACGCTCACAAGACCTATCCCAAGGCCACGGTACTGCAGTACAAATCCCTGTCTGACATGATACTGGCCATAAAAACCGGCAAGGTTGATGCCGGGTTTTACGTCTACGAATCACTGCTCGATCTGTTTCGCAATGATAAAGAACTGGGGATTGTGGGAGAACCCGTGTTTTCGGTGCCGATCGCAATCGGGTTTAACAAGAATAGCGACCGTCTGCGTGACGAATTCAACAGCTTTCTGAAACAGGCCAAGAGCAAAGGACTTTATCAGGATATGGTCCGCCGCTGGATTACCGATGGCAGCACCCTGATGCCGGAGATTGCAAACAAGGAATCCAACGGCAGTCTCAAGGTCGGCATCGTCAGTGACAAGGGACTTCCTTTTTCTGCAATTCAACACGGCAGGCTGGTCGGCTTCGATATTGAACTGATGGAACGGTTTGCCGCCCACCTCGGCAAACGGCTGGAGTTCAAGGA
>CAXNJF010000062.1:0-7805 GCA_964202585.1 Trichlorobacter sp.
TAACCGGTCAGGGCCAGTTCCGGCAAGACCGCCAGATCGGCCTGTTGGGCAATGGCCTGTTCCACCTGTTCCTGAATCAGGGCCAGGTTGTCGGCAACCCGGCCCAGCTTTGGTTTTATCTGTAATAGGGCTGCTGTGAAATTCATACAAACTTACCTCATAACATTAGTAGGGACGCTCCAGCGTCAGGTTATACCATGACCAGCGAGAGTCCGGGAATCTGCTGGAAGTGGGCATCAACGGTCATGATGGTCAGGTTATTTTCAACTGCAACTGTAGCAATCAGAATATCTGAAAGCGGCAGAGTAATACCCTGTTTTCTCAAGCCTGACGAGAGCCTGGCAGCGGCAATCCAGGTTTTGGCAGTTATCTCAAGCATGGTCAGGGCATCAAATGCAGCGCGAACCTGCTCATCTTCGCCTGGGTTGCGTATCCCCTGCAGCAGCTCATATAGCACCACGCCACAAGTATACACCTCACCGTGCAGCAGCGCCTGTTCAAGCTGCAACGTAAGGGCAGTTTCCCTGTTACGCAGAAAATCAATCCAGACACAGGTATCAGGCAGCAGTTTAGCCGGCATGGTACGCTTCCCGTTCTTCTGCTGCCTTCAGCTCCTGTTCTTCCTCGGCCTGCCAGTCATAATCAACCGTCACCCTGCCTCGTAACGCAAGCAGAGCATCAACCTTTTTGCGTCGTACATACTCTTCCATAACGTGAATGATCGCTCCGGTCTTTGTTTTTTGCCCGGACATCTGTTTCACTTCATTTACAAGCTCATCAGGTATGCTTAATGTTGCACGCATTTCATACACCTCCAGTTGGTGCTTTAAGCGTATGCTTATTTGTGCTGCCGGTCAAGGTCGCTGTATCAAAATAACCGCGTAGGTATGATACAACCATGCACACCCTGTTTCATGATGTTTTTGTATTTTCACGCGACCTCCAGCAACATCTTCAAGCGGTTACCATCCACATGGCGGATAACCATTATCCCATTTAAGTGAATCAGGTTCATAAACCCCATCGCCATTTTTTCATAGAGGCATTTTTTAATACGCCAGATCAAAAGCATTCACAATATGTTCAAGCTGATGCACCGCACCATCATGCAGCAACACAGCAATGACATCAAAACGGGCAGCGTGGTCATGCAGCCGGTTTCGGGACAGCCAGGAGAGCGCCCCTTTGGCTATCTGACGCTGTTTGCGCGGGGTTACGGCCAGCTGCGGCAGTCCGTAGGCCAGGTTGCGGCGGGTCTTGACTTCTACGAAGACGATGCAGCCGTCCCGGTCTTTGGCAACAATATCAACCTCTCCGCCTTTACTTCTGAAATTACACTCCAAGATACCGTAACCATTGCGCAGAAGATGGGCTGCTGCCAGCTCCTCCCCTTTGACGCCGGTGGTCTGGTTACTATGACCGGTCATCAGCCTGTGTCGTCCTGATTCTGTGGTACGCTGCCAGCTCCTGTGCAAAACGCTGTTGATCAAGGGGAGCCAGTCCGTTGGCAGATTCAGTGAAGAACCGGGCAGGCAGACCATCATCGGCAGTAGTAAAGCCGTTGCTGCGGTTAAACTCCCGCTCACCGGCAATAATCCTGCGACCGATCTGCATCAGATCAGCCGGCCCATAGCCTTCACCGGTCACTGCTGCCAGTAGAGCAGCCATTTCTTCAAGTTCAACTGCAGCAGAAGCAAAGCGACAGAGGACAAGCGAATCAACCGCTGCATTGGCATCCTCAAACAGGGCAATGATGCGAGCCTTGCCATCAAAAGAGATGCGATCAGTGGGCACCGGCTTGCGCAGGATTTCTGAAGCGATCGGCCAGGCAGACAGGTGGCTGCCACCGTGGGGAGAGGTTGCATATCCCAGGGCAAGTCCGGTGGAGGCGCGGGGATCGTAGGGAGGAAGTTCTAACCCTTTAACGGTCATCGCCTTTTCAGGCTGCCCCAGCTGTTGCGCCAGTTGAGCAGCCCCATCTGAGAGCAGCTGGCCTTGGCCTGTAACAACGGAAATGTCTGCAAGCAGCTGATCAAGTGATAGACGGGATAACTCCTGCCCGGTGATCTCTGACCAGACGGCAAGGGTAGCACCGGTTGAAAGCGGATCAAGCCCAAGATCACGGCACCGACGACTGATGTTCGTTATCTGGTCAAGTTCCGGCAGACCGCACAGGCCACCAAAGGTTGCCAACTGATCGTAATCAGGCAGACATGAGCCATCCGGTAGCAATCGTTTGCAGGCCACCGGGCAATCGTAACAACCGCCTGCCGGTGAGCTGTAGCGGCTTCGCAGAGCTGCAGCATTCCAGTTTGCTGCTTTACCGGAAAAACCGGTGAAGTTGGTACCCGGCAACATGCCACGCTGAACAAGCAGATCCACCAGGGCAGCCGTGCCCTGCTCGCGAATACCTAACGGCCCATACAGAAAGGGGGAGGCGCGAAAGAGGCGCATAAGATCTTCAAGCGCTACGTCAAAGGCTTGCTGGTTGGAAATCAATGTTTCAACATCACCACGTACCGTAATCGCTTTCAGCCCTTTACGCCCCATGACCGCCCCCAACCCGCCACGGCTGAACGGCTCGCCGCCGCTTGTCTCAATTGAGGCATAGCGTACGCCGTTTTCTCCGGCAGGGCCGATGACGGCTGCTCCTGCAGTGGTTTCCAGGCGCTGCAGGGTAGTGCTGACGCCAAGCCCCCACAGTTCCTGGGCGGATGCTAGGGTTGCTCCTTCAGGGGTTATCTCAAGCAGACAGGGAGTAGCACTGGCACCTTGCAGAACCAGAGCAGTAAAGCCGGAGCGCTTCAGATGCCAGGCAAAGGGGCCGCCACTGGAACAGCTGAAGATGGTGTTGGTCAGCGGGGAACGTGCTGTAAGAACAGAGCGTGTTGACAGAGGTATGGGGGTAGTACAGAGCGGTCCAACGCTGAACACCAGCGGCATGTCAGGATCAAAGGGATCACCCCCTGAAAATTCCTGCAGAAGCGCGGTCCCCAGTCCACGCCCTCCCAGCCATACCTGCATGATTTCGGCAGAAAGTGTTTCCTGATGACAACGCCCTGTTGTCAGGTTAACCTGCAGTATCCGTCCGGCAGAACTGCCAGCCATAACAGCAGGCTTATTCCTGCCCGGTGGGCAGCACAATCACCGGTTTTTCTGCCGGCCGGTACAACAGAAAGGTCTTGCCCAAAATCTGGGCAACATCTGCGCCGGTGGCCTCTGACAAAGCTTCTGCTGCTTCATGGCGATCAAGGGGACAATTTTCCAGCACCTTGACTTTGATCAGTTCATGGTGGGCCAAGGCAGCCCCGGTTTCAGCAACCAATGGCTCATCAAGCTCTTTTTTCCCGATCAGAATGACCGGTTTAAGCCCGTGTCCCAATCCCCGTAAATGACGTTTCTGTTTTCCGGTCAACCCGTTAGTAGCCTTATCCTGTTTCACGAAGTTTCACTCCATCTTTATACATTATTTTTTGTATCACTCATTTTCACCCGGTTTATCACGACACATGTATCTTGTTCGCGAGAAAAGATGTTTTGAAGAAATACACCAACCTGTGCTGAATTCATAGATGAATATAGAAGATTACACGAAGAAAAAAACACGATGAAGGGATAAGATATTCAAAAGAGTTCATTCTTTATCTGCTTTGGCAGAAAACACAAAGGGCGGGATTGGCTCCCGCCCTTTGTGTAGTCGTCCATCAAGAAACCTGTTAGATGTCGTAATAGAGAGCAAATTCAAGTGGTACCGGACGCATACGAACCGGGTTCACTTCTGCTTCCATCTTGTACTCGATCCACTTCTCGATTACATCAGGGGTAAAGACATCACCTTTCAGCAGGAACTCATGGTCGGCCTCAAGACACTTGAGCGCTTCATCCAGGCTGCCCGGAGCGGACGGGATGTCCTTCAACTCTTCTGGGGAAAGACCGTAGATATCTTTATCCAGTGGCTGACCCGGATCAATCTTGTTCTCGATACCGTCAAGACCTGCCATCAGCATGGCAGCAAAGGCCAGGTAGCCGTTGCAGGACGGGTCAGGAGTACGATACTCAATCCGCTTTGCCTTGGGGTTGGTAGACATCATCGGAATACGCAGCGAAGCGGAACGGTTACGGCTTGAATAAGCCATATTAACCGGTGCTTCGAAACCCGGTACCAGACGCTTGTAGGAGTTGGTGGTGGGGTTGGTAATTGCGCAGAGCGCCTTGGCGTGCTTGATGATACCGCCGATGTACCAGAGGGCCATTTGAGAAAGACCGCCGTATTTGTCACCGGCAAACAGGTTCTGACCGTCTTTCCAGATGGACTGGTGGCAGTGCATACCGGAACCGTTGTCGCCGTAGAGCGGCTTGGGCATAAAGGTGACGGTCTTGCCGTTGCGGTAAGCTACGTTCTTGATAACATACTTGAACCACTGCAGCTGATCAGCCATGTCAACCAGCGAGGAGAAACGCATGTCAATCTCGGCCTGGCCGCCGGTGGCAACCTCGTGATGCTGACACTCGACACGGATACCGACCTTCTGCAGCTCCATCACCATCTCGTTACGCAGGTCATTCTGTGAATCAACCGGTGCGCAAGGGAAGTAACCTTCTTTGTGACGCGGCTTGTTACCCAGGTTGGGGAACTCTTCGCGACCGGTGTTCCAGGTACCTTCAATGGAATCAACCATGTAGAAGGCCTGGTTGGCAGTGGAATCATACCGGACTTCGTCAAAGATGAAAAACTCGGCCTCAGGACCAAAGAAAGCGGTGTCACCCAGGCCGGTTGACTTGAGGTACGCTTGCGCCTTGCGGGCGATGTTACGCGGGTCACGGGTGTAATCTTCCTTGGTGATAGGATCAAAAATATTGCAAATAAGTGACAGTGTAGGAGCGGCAACAAACGGATCAATTTTGGCAGAGGTCGGGTCCGGCAGCAGGATCATGTCAGAAGCATGAATAGGCTGCCAGCCACGGATGGAGGAACCGTCAAACCCCTGGCCCTCTTCAAAGGTATCTTCATCGAACTCGGTAATCGGTACAGAAACATGCTGCCAGGTACCGATAAAGTCCATAAACTTGTAATCAACCATCAAAACGCCATTTTCTTTGGCAAACTCTACTACCTGCTTTGGTGTCATAAAACTTCTCCTTTCATATAAAACAGATATTACTACTCTTGTATTAGAGTGCGTCTTCTCCGGTTTCACCGGTTCTGATCCTGACAACCGCTTCAACCGGTGTGACAAATATTTTACCGTCACCGATTCTGCCGGTTTTGGCAGCTTTTTCTATCGCTTCAACTACCTTGGGAAGGATGGCGTCACCCACAATGATCTCAAGCTTGATCTTGGGTATAAAATCAACCACATACTCGGCCCCGCGATACAGCTCTGTATGGCCTTTCTGGCGTCCGAACCCCTTGACCTCACTGATGGTGATCCCCTGAATACCGATTTCGTTCAGTGCTTCTTTAACCTCATCCAGTTTGAACGGCTTAATGATTGCTTCAACTTTTTTCACAGGTATCCTCCCTTCCCGGCAATTTTCAGCAGAATATATTTGATAATCGGGTAACTGTTTTCATTACGTATCTATGCAAGCAGATTGCCAATCTTGACAGTAAATATATCGCCATGAATTTATTGAATTTTAAAAAATCAAGCAGGGCTTAACATCACCATTACGCACAAAAAACAATCATGGCATGACACAAAATGCCTTTATTTTAATCATATCTGTACGCATGCCGTATCAGCCTGCCAACTCTTTAAGCTCTCTGATAATTTGAACCTGTCTCTGATTGATATAGTAGGCCAAAGCCTGCTGGGAATGTCGATCCGGGTGAAATTCAAGAATGCAGGTATAGGGGGATTCAGTTCCCAGCAGGCGTGTCACCGTACAGGCAGCGCCGATTTCACGCAAGGAGCTGTCGGCAGGTGCTTCAAGCTTGAGTATAAGATTAATATCCATACCGGGTACCAGGCCAGTCGCGTCAGCTATCAATAATGCAACCCCCCCCAGGGAAATATCACGTACCGAGGCTGATCGTATGTCATTTTCAAGATAGACATCAACATCAGCGCGATGATCATCCAGGCATACCCGCACAAAACGCCGCAAGTCAGAACGGATCTTGGCATAATGAAAGCGGGTCAGAATAACCCTTTTGCGGGCTGTGTTGACATAAAACACCTCGCCAACCAGATCATCCGGTACCGGGCTTTTTGCATGGGCTCTGATCAAAGTCTTTTTTTCCAGAGTGATAACCTTGGCTTGATATTCATGAATATCAAATTCTGCCATGTCATTATCAACAGAAATCAGGCAACCATCATAGGAAACAGGTATTTCCTTATAAAAATTCAAAAAGGAGAAGGTCTGCCCGATCATTCCCTTGAGAAACTGGATAATGACCAGGCTATCCTCATGTTCGGTACCACGGATTACCTTGTCATAATAGGTAATAGTCACGAATAAAGTCCTTGTGATCGAAGTAACTTGGTGAGAATGTTGGAATTGCTTTACATATTAAAAAGCAGTATATTGTGACGAATAATCAATTTTTTTATCAGAAAAGAGCCACTATAACAAGTGCGAATACAAATATCCGAATTGATAATGGGTAAACAGCCTGCACGCAGGTTTCTTTTTACCGTCAGCCTGACAGGAGTGCTGCTGTTGAACCTGTTTCTGCTACTTCCGGTGCATGCTGATATTTATCGGTTTGTCACCATTGACGGGGTTGAAACATTTACCGACAGTCCGCTTGATAAAGCTGCCAAAGTTGTCATCAAGGACTCTGGAAGGCCGCAAAGAAAAAAAACTGTACGCGCGGTATCCCGTGAAACAAATCGTACACCAGCCCCTTCTCTAAAAGAAATCATAGAAAAAACAGTCCAGGCCCAGGTAAACCCGGAAGCTCATCAAACCGATGTGACAAACGCTTCACTACCGGTTAATGGCACCATTACATCCGGCGTAGGAATGCGCGTTGACCCGATAGACGGCCATTGGCGTCAGCACAACGGAATTGACATAGCCGTTCCAACAGGAACACCTGTCCGGACTGTTGCCGACGGGGTTATTGTCTTCGCCGGACTTCGCTCCGGATATGGCTGGACGGTCTTGGTCGGGCATGATAACGGCATGATTACGCTCTATGGTCACAACAGCCAGAATAGTGTTACTCAGGGGCAGGCAGTAAAAAAAGGGGAAACCATCGCCCTGGCCGGCAGCACCGGCCGTTCCACCGGTCCCCACGTGCATTTTGAAGCATGGCAATCAGGGAACAACATCACAGCTGCTTTCATGCCTGGCAGCACCATCAAGATTGCTTCAGCTTTACACACATCACGTCAGCGGGTAAGTTTTCGCAAAGAAGTCCTGTCAGACGGTTCATTGTTGATCACCAACATCCCCAACTCAATTCCATGATTCAGCACCAGTTAGAGAAATATGCCCGGCTCCTGGTACATGAACAGTGTGTCCGGGAAGACAGAATTGGAATCTGCGGACAAAATGACACGACATATTGCTACGGTGCCGAGGATTTATCCTGCCTGGCAGAACAGATCCTTAAAAAAATGGGATCCGCAGCCATTATTGTTGCCGCCCCCCTGCACCCCTTTCCCTTCTTTCTTGTTGACCGTTCAGCACCAGACAGCCCGACACTCTTTCCGGAAGACTCTGAATCCAAGTCATCCTTGCATGATATTCCGATTATCAGAAGCATACCGGACGGCCAAGAGTTGCTGAATGCCATCTGTGCAGCCTTGAAAAGGCGTAAAGGATGCATTGTTGAGGGGATCGGCATG
>CAXNJF010000063.1:0-7705 GCA_964202585.1 Trichlorobacter sp.
TCGGGCCAGGCGGCTGGCTCCCAGTTTATGGAAGAAGGGATGGCCGCTGTTGCGCTGCACCAGCCCCATCGTACCAGCGTAGGAGTAGGGCAGGATCGCCTCGGCGCCATGCCCGGCGATAATCTCTTTCCAGCGGTTGCAAATCAGCTTCACCGCCTGATCCCAGCTGACCGGAACAAACTGGCCGCTCCCTTTGGGGCCGGTCCGCAGCAACGGACTGGTCAGGCGTTCGGGAGAATGGACCGTCTGTTGATACTGGCGCATCTTGCCGCAGATCAGCCCTCTGGTTATCGGATGGTCAGGATCGCCGGAGATACCGCTAACACGACCATGTTCAACCGTAACCAGCAGGCCGCAGGCATCGGGGCAATCGTAGGGGCAGACAGAACGGCAAAGCATGGCGGCACCTCCGGCAGACATTTACGGGAATTGCATTTGACAGCACCTGTTTCTTCGGTATCATCCCTAACAGAAACAACAGGGGGGAATCAAGCGATGTTCATTGTAACCGGAGGGGCCGGTCTGATCGGTAGCGCCGTAGTCCATGGACTGAATCAGCGCGGTAGTGACAATATTCTGGTGGTGGATCACCTGGGACTTTCGGAGAAATGGCGGAACCTTGCGCCGCTCAAGTTCAGGGATTATCTGGAAAAAGACGCCTTTGAACTGCTGCTTGATCAGGGCAGATTACCGGCACGGCTTTCAGGCCCACTGCAGGCGATTATCCATTTGGGAGCCTGTTCCTCCACCACCGAGCGGGACGCCAGCTACCTGATCCGTAACAACTTTGAATACTCCCGCAAGATTGCACTTTTTGCCCAGGAAAAAGGGGTGCGCTTGATCTACGCCTCCAGCGCTGCTACTTACGGCAACGGTAAACAGGGTTTTTGCGATGACGAAACACTCCTGCCCGGACTGCGCCCCATGAATATGTATGGTTACTCCAAGCAGCTGTTTGATCTCTGGGCACAACAGCATGGTCTGCTAACCGAGATTGTGGGGCTTAAGTACTATAATGTCTTCGGTCCCAATGAGCAGCATAAGGGGGAGATGCGTTCACTGGTGCAGAAGGCTTTTGAGCAGATCACCGCGACCGGTCGGCTCAAGCTGTTTAAATCCCACCGCTCTGACTATGCCGATGGCGAGCAGGTGCGGGATTTTGTCTACGTCAAGGATGCTGCCGCCATGACCCTCCATTTTCTGGACAACCGTGGGGCAGCAGGCATTTTCAACGTTGGTGGTGGCAGCACCGCCAGCTGGAACCGGCTGGCAACAGCGGTCTTCAATGCAATGGAACTGCCGGTGGCGATTGACTATATCGACATGCCGGAATCGATCCGTGAGACCTACCAGTATCACACCTGCGCCGAGACGCAAAAGATCAGGCAGAGCGGCTATACCGCGTCGGCCATCTCTCTTGAGGATGCGATCAGTGACTATATCCGCAACTACCTGATGCCCAACCGTCATCTGGGGGATGCGTAGGGGCAAAGCAAGATTCAGCTGCTTTGTCCGCCTTTGATAAGGGCGAAGCACGATAAAACTGTGCTATCGCCCCTACAAAAATGATAAATCTGTTGTTACTGCATCCCTTACTGAGGTTATCGAAATGCCCCCTGAAACCGTTTGCAACCGACAGATTACCCTGATGGCACCGCTGTCTGGCCCCTTGATGCCGATCGAACAGGTACCTGATCCGGTCTTTGCCCAGAAGATGGTGGGAGACGGCATCTCGATCGACCCGCTGGATCAGACGCTGCTGGCTCCCTGTTCCGGCCAGATTCTGCATCTGCATCAGGCAGGCCATGCCGTTACTATCCTCACCGCTGACGGTATAAAACTGATGCTGCATATCGGCCTGGATACGGTGGCCATGAAGGGTAAAGGCTTCAAACCATTGGTGAGCGCCGGGCAGACGGTAATGACAGGCGATCCGCTGATCGAGTTTGACGCCGACCAGCTTGCCCTGCAGGCCAAGAGCCTGCTGACCCAGATTGTGATCACCAACGGCGAACTGGTGGCGGAGCTGATCCCCTGTCACGGAATGGTCAGAGCAGGGCAGGATCCGATTTTTACTTTTCGCCTTGCCGGAGCAGCCGCTGTGCAGGACACTGCAGAGACCGCTTTGACACTCACTTCCGAGGCGATTCTGATCCCGAACCTGACCGGTCTGCATGCCCGGCCGGCAGCGGTGCTTGCCAATATTTCAAAAAAGTTTTCATCGGAAATCAAACTGCTGAAGGACGATCAACAGGCCAACGCCAAGAGCGTGGTTGCATTGATGGGGCTTGAAGTGGGGCATAACGACAAGGTACGCCTTGCTGCCTCTGGCGCAGATGCACAACAGGCGATCGAGACCCTGAGCCAGCTTTTACGGGACGGGATGGGGGACGAAGGCCATCTGCCAGCAGCAGCACCGGCCAGTTTTGTACTTTCTGCCGATGCTGCCCCGGCGCCGAGACCGGTTGTAGCAGACCCGAACCTGTTGAGCGGCGTTGCAGCCGCTCCCGGACTGGCTGTGGGGACTATCTTCCAGATCCGCCATGCCCGGCTGCTGGTTGATGAGACTGAAAGCGATGATCCCCGGCAGGAGCGAAACCGCCTGGAGCAAGCCCTGGCAGATGCCCATCTCCAGCTGGACGCCCTGCGGGCCAGTCTGCATGCCCAGCGGGCCGCTGACAAGGCTGCCATTTTTGCGGCCCACCAGGAATTGTTGGATGATCCTGATCTGCTGGATATCGCCTGGTCTGCAATCGCCAAGGGAAAACGGGCAGATTTCGCCTGGCATCGGGCTTTCAGCAGTCATGCAGACCGGCTGGCCGGGCTGCGTAACGAACTGTTGGCAGCCCGCGCCAATGACCTGCGGGATGTGGGCCAACGGGTGCTGATCCTTCTGACCGGCGTTTCCCCCGAAGTTATCCAGCCCCCCCTGGAATCAATTCTGGTGGCTGAGGAGCTGACCCCTTCCGATGCAGCCGCTCTGGACCGGGAGCGGGTACGAGGTTTTTGCACCACCCTGGGGGGGGCTACCTCCCATGTGGCGATTCTGGCCCGTTCACTGGATATCCCGGCAGTTGCGGGGATTGATCCCCGGGCACTTGAACTGGAAAACGGCATGCTGGCGGTGCTGGACGGCAGCAGCGGCACCCTGCGTCTGAATCCGACTCCCGATCAGGTAGCCGGTATCCGCAGCAGACAAGAGCTGCTTGCCCGGCGCAAGCAGCAGGAGCTGGGGGTTGCCGATCAAGCGGCCATCACCAGAGACAATCATCGGGTAGAAGTGGTGGCCAACATCGGCAGCCTGGCTGATGCCCGTGGGGTAATCAGTCTGGGGGGCGAGGGAGTGGGACTGTTACGCTCCGAGTTTCTGTTCATGGAGCGCAGTACCGCCCCGGACGAAGAGGAACAGTTTGAAACCTACCGTGGCATTGTCGAAGTGCTTGAGGGAAAACCGGTCATCATCCGCACCCTGGATGTGGGGGGTGACAAACCGCTCTCCTACCTGCCGATCCCGAAGGAAGACAACCCGTTTCTGGGGGAGCGGGGGCTCCGGGTCGGGCTTGACCGTCCGGAGATCCTGCGGACCCAACTGCGGGCAATCCTGCGGGCATCGGCGTTCGGCAAGGTGCGGATCATGTTTCCGATGGTGGGACTCTTGTCAGAGCTGCGGGATGCCAAAGCCATACTGGAAGAAGAGCGGTTACGCCTGGGAGTTGTGCCGGTTGAAGTCGGCATCATGGTGGAGATACCGGCAGCCGCGGTTATGGCTGCGCAGTTTGCCCGGGAGTCAGACTTCTTCTCCATCGGCACCAATGACCTGACCCAGTACACCCTGGCCATGGATCGTGGTCACCCCAAGCTGGCAGCCAAGGTGGATGGTTTGAACCCTGCCGTGCTGCGGCTGATTCAACTGACGGTACAGGCGGCCCATGCCCAGGGCAAATGGGTGGGGGTCTGCGGCGGTATCGCCGGTGATTCTGCAGCGGTACCGATTCTGGTGGGGCTGGGGGTGGATGAGTTGAGCGTCAGCCTGCCGGCCATACCGGCGGTCAAGGCACAAATCCGCACTCTTGATCTGGCACAGTGCAAACAGCTGGCACAGGAGGCGCTGGAGCAGGAAGATGGCGCCGGGGTTCGGGCAGTAATACAGAAGGAATCAATCGTGTAGCAGCATGAAGCGGTAGCCTGTCAGCATCAATTCAAATTAAAGGAGCCGGTATGTCTAAAGATCAGAAGAAAAAGAAGAAGGATGCCGAGGCAGCTAAAACTGAAAAAGTTCCCGAAATCACGGAGCCGATGAAAGGTAAGGAATATGAGAAGGAGCTGATCAAGTTACAGCGGGAACTGTGTCATTTCCAGGAATGGGTAAAGGAGACCGGTCAGCGGATCGTTGTTGTGTTTGAGGGGCGCGATGCTGCGGGCAAGGGGGGAACCATCAAGGCGCTTACCGAGCGGGTAAGTCCACGGGTGTTCCGGGTAACCGCTCTGCCTGCGCCAACGGATCGTGAAAAAAGCCAGTTGTACATGCAGCGCTACCTGCAGCATTTTCCTGCCGCTGGCGAGGTGGTTGTTTTTGACCGCAGCTGGTACAACCGGGCCGGGGTTGAGTACGTTATGGGCTTCTGTACCAAGCAACAGCATGAGCATTTTTTAGAGATTTGTCCCGGGAGCGAAAAATTCGTCGTTGATAGCGGGATCAAGCTGGTCAAATACTGGCTGGAAGTGGGGAGTGAAGAGCAAAAGCAGCGGTTTGAAGCCCGTATTGATGACCCGCTCCGGCAGTGGAAACTGTCCGCAGTAGACCTGCCGTCTCTGGAACGGTGGTACGATTACTCAAAGGCGCGGGATATGATGCTGGATGCCACCGACACGCCATGGGCACCGTGGCATATTATCCGCTCCGATGACAAAAAACGTGCACGACTGAACTTCCTGAAACATTTCCTGAGTTTATTCCCCTATGAAGTGAAGCACAGACAGAAGATAAAGCTGCCGAAACGCCAGATGAAAGAGCGCTATGACGATCAGGCGCCCATGCTCAACCGCAAATGGATTCCGGAAACGTATTGATGCATAAGGAGTGCTGACCATGTGGAACCACGTCTTCTCATTTCTGCAGAAGATCGGCAAAGCCCTGATGCTGCCGGTGGCGGTGCTGCCGGTAGCAGGCATTCTGCTCGGTATCGGCAGCGCCAAATTCAGCTTCCTGCCGGAGCTTTTATCCAGTGTCATGGCTCAGTCCGGCGGGGCCATTTTTGGCTGTCTGGCGATCATGTTTGCCATCGGGGTTGCCCTGGGACTGACCAAAAATGACGGCGTTTCAGCCCTGGCAGCGGTGGTGGGCTATGTGGTGTTGCTGGCGACATTGGGAGTAATGGCTCCATTACTTGGGGCGGAAACCAAAAGTGTGATGGGGATCAGCTCCATCGACACCGGCGTGTTCGGCGGGATCCTGATCGGCGGTGTGGCGGCCGGGCTGTTCAACCGCTACTACCATATTGCGCTGCCCCCCTATCTGGGGTTCTTCTCCGGCAAACGGTTTGTACCGATCGTCACCGCCTTTGCCGCCATCCTCTGCGGGATTCTACTATCCCTGATCTGGCCACCGATCGGTTCAGGGATCAAGTCGTTCTCCCACTGGGCAGCCGAAAGTAATCCGGCTCTGGCCTTCAGCATCTACGGCATTGTTGAGCGGCTCCTGCTTCCGTTCGGCCTGCATCATATCTGGAACGTGCCGTTTTTCTTCGAGGTTGGTCAGTACCTTGATCCCCACAGCGGCAAGGTCATCACCGGCGAGATTCAGCGCTATATCGCCGGTGATCCCACAGCCGGTAACATGGCAGGTGGCTACCTGTTTAAAATGTGGGGGCTGCCAGCTGCGGCTATCGCCATCTGGCACACCGCCCGGCCTGAAAACCGGGTTAAAATCGGCGGCATTATGGTGTCTGCCGCCCTTACCTCATGGCTGACCGGCATCACCGAGCCGATCGAGTTTTCGTTCATGTTCCTGGCGCCGGTGCTGTATCTGATTCATGCCCTGCTGGCTGGGGTGGCCTACTACAGCTGCATCGCCCTGGGGATCAAGCACGGTATGACCTTCTCCCACGGCCTGATTGACTACATTGTGCTGTTTCCCCAATCCAGCCACGCCCTCTGGTTGCTGGTGCTCGGACCACTCTGGGCCGGTGTCTACTACAGTCTCTTCCGCTGGTGCATTGTCCGTTTTGATCTTAAGACCCCCGGGCGTGAGCCTGAGGAACATGCAACAGTAACGGCAACCACCGACGGTAGCGCACACGACTTTGCCCGCCAGCTGGTACTGGCCTTTGGTGGCCGCAGCAATATCAAGAGTCTGGATGCCTGCATCACCCGTTTGCGGGTAGAGCTGCTTGATGTAAGCAAGGCGAGCAGCGGGAACCTGAAGGCGCTGGGGGCAGCCGGGGTAGTGGTGGTTGGTGGCGGTATGCAGGCCATCTTCGGCACCCGTTCGGAAAATCTGAAGACCGACATGGAAGAGTATCTGAAGACAGCCGGTCCGGAGGCGGACGAGGTTCCGTTACCATCGCCGGTAACGTCCGTCGCCCCTGCCGGAATGGTCACAAAACTGCGTGATCCGCTTGCAGCAGAAAAAGCCCGGAGCATCATCGCCGCCTTGGGAGG
Source organism: Trichlorobacter sp. (assembly GCA_964202585.1). GTDB lineage: Bacteria > Desulfobacterota > Desulfuromonadia > Geobacterales > Pseudopelobacteraceae > Trichlorobacter. Next base: position 6,661 of record CAXNJF010000063.1, read on the forward strand.
TAGCAGAAATATTACCCGCGTTGATGCCTGCGCTGAAACCAGGCTGAGACTTGAGCTGGAATCCACTGCACTGCTGGACAGGTCATCTCTTGAGGCTGCCGGGGTGCAGGGGGTCATGCAGCTGGCCAACCGGACCATACACCTGCTGGTGGGGCTGAATGCTGATCAGTATGCGGCCGAGATGCAGGGACAGTTGGCTGATTGAACTGAGACGCTAACCGGACTACAGTGCAACTCTGCAACCCACTCCGATCAGCGCGATGAATCCGTAGACCAGCCACATCAGTCGTACCGCCTGCAGGATATGGATTGCGGTTAACGGCTGCAGCGGGTCACCCATGAACGGTCTGGTACTGGGCTGGCCAAAGTAGCTGTTAACCCCGCCCAACCGCACCCCCAGGGCACCGGCCACGGCAGCCTCAATCTGACCGCCGTTGGGACTGGGGTGATTATGGCGATCCCGCCAAAAGATTCGCCAGGCATTACCCGGATGCAATCTCAGCAGCAGGGCAGCCGGTGCCACCAGCAGAGCGGTCAAACGGGCTGGCAGCAGGTTGGCAAGATCATCCAGCCGGGCTGACGCCCAGCCAAACTGCAGGTAACGTTCATTTTTGTAGCCAAAGGTAGAATCCAGTGTGCTGATCGCCTTGTAGGCCAGCGCCCCCAATGGCCCGGCCAAGCAGGCGAACAGCAGCGGCGCAGTGCAGCCATCCACCGTATTTTCAGCCACCGACTCCACCGCCGCGCGGGTAACCTCCCCCTCATCCAGTTCAGCCGTATCCCGCCCCACCAGCCAACCCACCCGTCGCCGCGCCTCTGCCAGATCACCAGCTTGCAAAGGCCGGTAGACAGCCAGAGCATGGTCATGCAGGGAACGGGTTGCAAAGCAGGTATACAGCAGCAGGATCGCTACGATATCTCCGGCCAGGGGTTGGATTGCCGTTGCAGCTGTTATCAGGACTAATCCCGCCAGTACCGTACTGCCCACCACCAGCAGCACCGCAAAAATTCCGGCCAGTTTTTGATTGGCAATCAGACGACGCAG
>CAXNJF010000064.1:0-7584 GCA_964202585.1 Trichlorobacter sp.
TCGTCCCCCATTGCCGTTCTGAGCTGGTTGCGATAGATATCCAACAGTGTCAGATTATGGCGGTTATCCATGGTTTTTGAAAAACGTTTCTCAAGATCAACCAGCTGCTCGGCAAGGCCACGGTCCCCTTCTTGCCGAACCGGATGTCCCTCCACATAGAGCGACTGCACCCCCATCTGCGCAAGGCGGCTGATAAGGCTGTCGGACAGCACCGTCCCCTTGCCACAAATAGGCATACCGGTCGGGCTGTCATTCTTGAAGATGTCTCTGGCCAGCACCATTTCGGCAGCTGCCAGATTAAGCGGTATCTTCTGCATAGTCGTACCGATCCTCTACCGTACTAAAATCGTTGTGGTATTATAAAATGTGCTTTTGAATCTCAAACGCCATACCGTCGGCAGATTCTAGTTTTGTTGTTTTCCACGCCCCATCAATACCACACCGGACATGGTATTCATAATTACTTTGCGCCCGCAGCGCCCGCCCAGGTCTGAAGCTACCACTTTTATCCGCCAGTCTTCAAGCTGGTTTATGGCCAGCTCGATATTGCGGGCACCGATCGGACAGGCGGCGCTGCTGGTGGCCAGCAGGTTGGCGCCACCAAAGACCTTGGCAACCAGATGTTCCTTGCGTGCCCCGATGGCCAGCACATACTCCAGTAGCCGTTCCATGGCGATATTACCATATTTGGGGGTAGCCAACCCTTCACCGTTCCAAAGCGGCAGCATAAAATGGTTCATACCGCCGCCGCCGTGCCGCTGATCCCAAAGACAGACCGCAACACATGATCCCAAAACGGTGGTAATTTCACACTCTTCGGCATCTACATGGGTCATGCCGGGAAACAGAAAATGCTTGCGTATAGTTGGTCCGCCCGGTTCAGCCACGTTATTTCTCGTCCATCTGATCAAACAGGAACAGGTTCCCGCCTTCGGCAAAGGTCATGCCGTCAGCATCATACGGCACTGCCGGGATACTGACAGTAAAGAGCGATCCGACACCGGGGGTGCTGTTAACCTGTATCTCGCCCTGCATCAAATCCAGCAGCGACTTGACCACGCTTAAGCCCAGACCATGCCCGAGATGGGCACGGGTCGGCCCGGTATCCAACTGGACAAAGCGATCAAAAATCCTTTTCAGGTCAGCTTCTGCAATACCGATCCCCTGATCCTGCACCTGAATCAGTAATGCTGAGTCAGTTTGCTCCAGCACTACCACTACTTCACTTCCCGGACCGCTGTACTCAATCGCATTAGCAACCAGATTTGCGACAATCACCTGAAGTTTCTGGGCATCAGCAGGGAAAAAATCTTTTTCCGCCTGATCAGAACCAACCGGACTGAGGCGTAGAGAAACCTGCCGGTCGGTAGCGTGGGCGCTGAAATTTTCCAACACTCCCAGTACGACCGAGATAACCTCAACATGTTCAATGTTCGGCACCGCCTCACCGGCCTCAAGTTCGGCAGCAATAAAAATATTACGCAGCTGGAAATCAAGATTGAACGCCTCGGAGAAGATCATGGTGACCAGTTCACTTACTTCCGGCTTTTTCACAATCTCGGCCAACTGTGCCGCCAATCCAATAATAGCGTTGAGAGGATTATTGATTTCATTGCGGATATTTGAAAGAAAATTACTCTTCAAGGCTTCCGACTGTTCCAGCTTCCGGTTCATTTCAACCAGTTTCCGGTTCAGCACCGACAGATCATTCAGAGACCTTCGGCTCTGCTCCAGCCGGAACTTCAGCTCTTCTACCAACTGATCATCACTGAGATTCTGCATGACGTCTCCCTTGATGGCGATGGTTCATTAACGTTGCCAATACTAAATATAGCACCCTTTTCAACGTTGGCAACCACCCATCAGTGAATTCAGCCTTTCTGATAGCGGAACACCAGATACCGCTCAATCAGAAAGAAATCGTCATGACCTGCCCCCGGCAGCAACTATCTGTTGCTGCCTGAGAAAACCGGTGACCGCCTTCCAGAATCCATCTGTCCCAAGCAGATCATTATGGTCAGCAGACAGGGGAACCAGCTGTCCATGCAGCGCTGCAGCAGACACCTGCTGACCGTGAAAAAACGGGATAACCCTGTCAGAACGCCCGTGCACTACCAGAGTCGGCCCCTGGTAGTGCACAATCATCCTGGCGTTGTCAAAGGTATCATGCAAAAGAAACGAAGGGAGCAGAGATCTGTGGGCAAAGGGACGTAATGAAGCGGGAGGTGCAGCCAGGATCAGCGCCCGCACAGGACGCTGGACAGCCAGGGCGACAGCCGGTCCCGCCCCCAGAGAAACGCCGAATGCCACTACCCGGGCAGGATCAACCTCTGGCCGCTGTATCAGCATATCAAAAGCGGCCAGTGCCGTCTCGGCAAGGCTGTGCTGCCGGGGACGTCCTGAAGAACGGCCATAGCCGGGATATTCCACCAGCAGCAGGCCGCATCCCAGCTGCCGCAGTTGATCCAGCTCCGGACTCAGTTCATCAACCAGCTCACCGTTGCCGTGAAAAAAGATGACCACCGGCTGTCGCCCCTGAAGCCGGGCGGCAGGAACAAAACGCCCTTCAACCTTGCCGAATGAGGTTATGATCCAGAACGATTCTGCTCCCGCTGCAACTCCGGAAGGGATAGTTGGCGGTACCAGATTACGTCCGGGATAGATCATATGGCGCTGGAAAAGCGCCATCAGCAGCGCATACCCGGCATACACCAGCAGAATCAACAACAGCAGTCGAGACAGAGACGGCACAGAGATTATCCTGCACGTCTGAACTGCAGCAGGGCAAAACCGGAGGCCGGATCAAGCTCCCGCACCGCATCCATGTCGAGCAGCTCTGTAATAACCACTTCAAGTACCAGGAAGGTCTCACTACCTTCTCTCATGCAGCCGGCCTTCACGCTGTCACCCCGGCCGTAAGCCCCATGAAAATGAACCTTGGGTTCATCCCCCAGCCAGAAGATGGTACCAAACCCCACCGCTTCGTGATTTTCAGACAGTTCCCGCCAGACCGGTCGAGGCGGCATTTCATCCCCTTCAGGCCCGACCACATAACGGCCCCCCTTCATACCCCCCACCAGAGCGAAGGACGCTGCCCTGATCTGCTCCCGACGGACGATTTCGGCCAACCCTGCCAAGACATCCTCACCATCAGAAAAACGGGCCACCACTACCCGGCCAGGCCGACCTACCCTGTATTCCATTATGACTCCTCCTTTCGTATCTCAAGCGGCCAGTGCAGTGCCAGCCAGACCGTTTCCTGCTCCGGCAGGGTCCATTCCACCCGGTGACGGCAATGGGTCGGCAGCATGATCCACTGGCCCGGCTCAAGCCTGTACGGATCAGATTCTCCCTCAAGCCGTACCAGCGCTTCTCCTTGAACCAGCAGCACCCATTCATGCCAGGGCTGATCGTACCACTCACCAGCCGGTGTTGTCTGGCCTTTTGAGATGATCCGCTCAATCCGTACCCCATCCCGTGCCACCAGGGTCTCAAACAGTTCAGCCCCCGTTGCATCGGGAAGCATCGCCAGCAGGTCACCACGTTTTATCATCTATCACCACCATCCAACTCCAAGACTGCAGCACCAGGAAGGCTGGTTTCCATTGAATTATTCGAGAATTTCGTTACAATGCCCGTACACTTTCCCGTAACAAGCACCAGCTTGAAGGAGTTCATCAGCATGGCTAAAGACCGTGACATCATAGGAAGCCTTGAAACTATTGAGTCAGACCGTTACCAGCAGCTTATGGCAGATGTACGTTTCAAGGATAACCCTCTTCTGCCGGAGCTGCAACAGCTGCATGAGATATATCGCACCCTCTCTCAACGCACCGAACGCCTGATCAAGGAAAAGAAACAGCTGGAGACCCAGTTAACGAACATGAATCGCTCACTGGACCTTGCAACCAGGATCGATCCGATGACCGGGCTGGCCAATCGCCGGGGCATTATGGAAATGATCGAACAGGAATTCAGCCGCGCCCATCGACATCAGCGCTCAGCCTCCATAATCATGGCAGACCTTGATAACTTTAAAAAAGTTAACGATACCCATGGCTTTAACACCGGTGACGATGTTCTGGTGGAAGTATCACGGGTACTGAAAAGCTGTCTGCGTAACGAGGATATCTGTTCCCGCTGGGGAGGGGAAGAGTTTCTGGTCCTTCTGCCTGAAACCTCGCTGGATGGCGCACTGGCAGTGGCCAACAAGATCCGCGAATCAGTTGCCATGACCGAATTCAAAGCCAACAGGCCAGGCATCCAGATTACTGTCAGCCTGGGGGTCTGTGAATACCGGACTGAGCAGTCTTTTCATGAAGCGATCTCCAGGGCCGACCAAGCCCTTCACCAGGCTAAAATGGGGGGCAGAAACCGGGCTAATGTAGCGGCCTGATTCCGGAGTTTCCAGCCTGCTGCTACGGTAGCGCGCCGGCTTTCTTCAGCAGCTTTGCCAGAGCCTCGGCCATCTTCTGATAACCGGCAGCATTGGGATGGATAAGGTCAGATTTAAGCGACTTTTCCGCCAGAACCCTCCCCAGAATTTTGCCTTCGTAGGGGATATCCGCATCGCTGGCGATCTTGCCGTACCACTTCGGTACATCCAGACCAAACCCCAAACGGGGCACACCGATCAGGACTACTGCGGCGCCTTGTGTACGGATAATTCGTACCATCGCCCGCAGATTTTCTTCCGCCCTGGCATCATCCATCCGCTGCAAAAAATCGTTCCCTCCCAGACAGAGCAGCACCAGTGCCGGCTTTTCCTTTTCCAGCAGATCCGGCAACCGTACCAGTCCTGCCGCAGTCACCTCTCCCGGCACACCGGCATTGATCACCTTCCGTCCGGCCAGACGGCTTAAGGCAGCAGGATAACTGGTATCCGGTGTAGCGCCGGTACCATAGGTCAGGCTGTCACCAAAGGCCAGAATAACACCGTCAGCAGGCAGCGCAGCCAGTTGCGGCCCGGAAGAGCAGCCAGATACACCCAGACAACACAGTGCCATCAATAACACCACTATAGCTTTTACAGACATTGACTCTGCCTCCTAGCGGGTAAGCTGCAGCAGCAGCTCTTCCACAAGTTTCCGCGCCGCCGTCGTGTCTGACAACCTGACGGCTCCCGCAACAAATCTGCCCTTTAATCCGACCACCGCCTTGCCATACAACGGGTCGGTCCCCTCTGCCATGCTTCCTGAAATCGTGCCCTTTACCTCACCGACATAGCGCTCAAAGACCTTTCGGGCCTGTTCCGGCGATTCCTCCAACACCAGAAAAATCTGAAAGGGAGCACCATTGGTCACAGCCTCGGCCATCAGCCCCCGACGAAAAAAATCATACCCCAGCAGGCTCTGGGCCAGATACCGCTCACTACCTTTCTGTATCCCGGGCAACGAAAACGTAACAAGTTCGAGCGGAGGAACCGGCTTGCCCGGCAACCCGGCGGCCACGATGCGGGCACAGGCCAGAAGCGCCTCAGCAGGTGGCGATGGTGAGCCGGTAGCCTCTATCCGCACAAAGTAGCGATCCTGATAGAGAAACAGCTGACCACCTGAAATCACCGCTTCTGCCCCGGCAGATAAAGCTTTCCCTTCCTTGGGGCGATAGGTGGCATAGACCCCAAAGGCATCCAGCACAGAACCTACCTGATAGACATCAACATCAAAACCTGCACCGTCACTCCCGTTGTAGCGGGCATACAACATCCGCTCAAACCCGTAGGGAAAATACAGTTCAGCCTCACCATTGATCCGGTCTGACAGCGTCGTACGGTCATAGGTCGTACTTTTCCCCTCCATCATCCATCCCGCTCCACAGGATGGGCCGGGTAACAGACTTGCAGCAGCAGGTGATCCTGATGCCAGCAGTATGATCAGCATGAACCAGTGCAACAATGACGCCATGAAGCCTCCTCCTCAGGCCAGCACCATCCTGGCACGTTCCATCTTTGCCGCAATATCAAGACCGTAGGAACAACGGGCCGAGCATGAGTCACAGCTTCCGCAGACCGTAGCGCTGGCGCTGGCAGGAAGCTCCCGGTAGGTATCCCGTGCCAGGGCGATATCATGGTAACCGCCCTCTGCATACATCAGCGCCCGGTTAACCGTGCTGATCTCCACACCGGCGGGACAGCTTCCTTCACAATTGCCGCAGAACCGGCAGTAAAAGGATACCACTTTTTCGGTATAGCGGTCCAACTTCCGCTCATCGGCGTACCTGAACGGCATCCCCATGACGGCAATGTCCTCCCGCAGTTGCGACATATCTTTCATGCCGGGGATGGCTGCAGTCACATACTGATTTTGCAATGCCCATTTCAGGGCTGCTTGATGCGGACTCATCCTGCCGATGCTATCTGTCGTATACCCACCGGCCTGTGTCTTCATGGCGATAATGCCGACACCGGCCCTGGCAGCCCGCTCAATGGCCACGCCAACCTCTGCAGGCGAGGTAAAATTATACTTCACCAGACAGGTATCAAAAAACCGTTCCTGATCATCAACCAGCGCATTCAGCACCTCAACCTCGTTTTTATGGGTAGTAACACCGCAAAAACGGATCTTGCCCTGTTTTTTAAGCTGTGCCAGAGCCTCTCGTGTTTCAGGGACAAAGATCCGCTCTTTGCCGGTCAGGTGGTGCAGTTGAATCAGATCAACATAATCGGTTCCCAGCTTCTTCAGACTGGTTTCAACATCCCGGATAATATCGGCTGAAGTACGGGACTCGGGTAAGGTTTTGGTGGCGATATACACCTTGTCACGCATCCCCTTGATCGCTTTAGCGACAATCTCTTCATTCTTGCCACCCATATATTTTCTGGCAGTATCGATGTAATTGACCCCGTGCTCCAGAGCGACCCGGATCACCTCCGGTTCGGGGGTCAGCATCGCTCCAAAACTGACCACCGAGATCTTCAGGCCGGTACGTCCAAGGGTACGAAAAGCCGGTTTGGGAAAGGCTGACTGATCAGCCTGACCTGCCTGTTGCAGGGTTTCTGCCAGGGCCTTCCTGCTCAGCAACACGGCAGCTCCGCCAATTGCACCGGCTTTCAGGAACTGACGACGATCCACTTGATTGCCACGACCGCTCATAGTACCCCCTTGATTTTCATCCGTTCAGACGCTCCGATTTCACCCAGACCGACACCGAGCCCCCCTTACAGCGGAACTCACCCCAACCGCATTCATTGGTCATTACCGTTTCAGCACAATGCCCGGTACTATCGCGATAGACAGTTCCGGGTTGCCCCACCTCCATCCACTTATAGCCGTCGGCACCGTTACTCATCAGCACTGCCAGCCCTCCGGGATGCACGGCATCCCCCAGACGGGTCCAGCCGATGGTGGTTGGATGATCAAAATAATCATACTGCGGGCCATAGGCAAAGTCACGGCGTGCTGCCAGAAAATGATCCAGCAGGAAGCGATGTGAGGGCATGACAATATGGTACAGATTGCCATCACGGCCCCGGTCATCGTACTCGGCGCCATAGTAGTCGGCATAAAAGAGACAGGGGTACCCCTCTTGTCGCAACAGGATCAGCGCGTAGGCCAGCGGCTTGAACCACGGCTCCACAACTGATTC
>CAXNJF010000065.1:0-7502 GCA_964202585.1 Trichlorobacter sp.
CAGCAGACAAACGTGGCAATTCACGTTGATACCAGGGAAACACAAGGTGAGGAATATGGGGCAGGTCAAGATCTTCCCGAAACCGCTCTACCCCTTGCAGATACCAGAGCGGAAAGGCGCCGCTGTCCCCCCAGGTGAACAGCACAGCATCCTCCGGCAGGGGGCGCAGGGTATTCATGGCATAATCCTGGGCCAGGTAATTCTTGTGTTGATCCTGGGATGCCAGGTTTAGAACCAGCTGTGTTGCGGGAATCAACAGAAACAAAAGCGCCAGAAGAGCCTGATGCTGCAACCCGTAACGTTCAGTTTTCCGGGCGGATGATGCGCCCCGCGCAACCAGCGCAAAAAAACCGATGCCAAGCAGTACTGAGGCAAAGAGATAGAGCGGTGTATAGAACTCCTCCGTCAGAAAAACTGATTCAGCCCGGGGATTAAAGTGCCCTGCAATAACCAGCCAGAATGACAACAGGCTTACCAGAACGCAGACAAGAAAGGCCCTTTGGATCTGCCAGACAGCCCAGACCCCCGCCAGCACCAGCACAAACCCGACCCAACCAAACTCATGGGGAATATTGAATGCTGCCAGCTGCTTCAACAGCAGGCTGATATCACGGCTATGGGGCTCCTCAGGATACCCGCGTCGCAGCAGGTGCCAGAGGAAGCGTGACAACGTGCCTGGATCACCCCAGTTCTGGCGGGTTTCAGCAGCTGCCCTCAGCGGCAGATACAGCTGTACAGCAGCACCGGCCAGCAGCATGGCTCCGGTCAGCAACCACTCCCGCACCCGCCGCACCGCTTGCGGTGAAGTCATCAGCACAAACAGCAGATATCCCGGCAACACCAGAACAATGGTCTGATGAGCGCCCGTAGCCAGTCCTGCCAGAAAAGCCGTAGCGTACCACCAGGCAGGCTGTTCATCACCTTCCAGCAAACGTTCTTGCCAGCGCAGAAGAAACAGCAGCATCACCGCTGTGATAAAAGCCAGCAACGGGTATGGCTTGTCATGATTACTTTGCAACCAGAGCCGGGGAGAGACGGCAAAAGTCAAAGCACCTGAAAGTGCTGCCAGATGCCGGGCGATTCTTGAAAATTCAGTATCCTCAACCAAGAGAACATTCTTTAGCAGCATCAGGATCAGCTGATAGGTAGCCAGACAGGCCAGAGCTGCAGATACCGCTGTTGCCAGATTGACCCGAAAAGCGATGCTGCCCACAGGCAACCAGGTAAATGGCTTGGCATACAGCAGAAACAGTGGATAACCGGGAGAATGGGCAGACCCCAGAAAATGAACCGCCGTGACAAACTCACCGCTGTCATAAAAAGTAATGGTTGGCGCCAGACACCAGATATACAGCCCCAAAGGCAGCAGAAACGCCATCAGCGACCAGCCATCCAGATAGCGGTCTACAGACGCCCTCACGACTGACGTCCTTCAGTCACAGCCTGTTCACGCATCCTGCCCAGCGATACCCCCTGGGACCAGACGTGGTACAAACCGGCCAGAATAACGGGAAAGAATCCGACTCCGTGGATCACCAGAGCCACACTGACCGCCTGGGTATCGGGCAGACCAAAGGCTGCCAGACCGGTATAACAGGCCAGATGGTAGGTACCGATATAGCCCGGCGCAGCCGGAACCATCACGGCAAAAACCAGAAGTACCATGATAAAAAATGAGGCAGTCAGCGGCAAATGGATGCCAAATCCGGTCAGGATCAGATAAATCGGCAGGGTGGCACTCAACCAGATCAGAGCTGAACTGCCCACAACAGCCAGCAGATCACTGCCACGGCGTGACATGCGCAAGCCACCGAGAAAGGATCCGGCCAAAGGGATACTTTTTTCAGACACCGCTCTGGGAAAGGGCTTGAGCAGCAAAGCAAGCAGAGCAAGGGTTGCCACCGGACGTTTTTTCAGCAGCACCAGAAAGACAACCACCACAAGGTAAAAGACCAGGGTGGTGATTCCACCGGCACGCAGCACCGCCGATGACTGCTCCATACCAGCCGGCAACCTGAGCGTCAGTAATACCCCCGCAAGCATCAGCATCACACTGAAACCATCAAAAAGCCGGTCAATCACCAGCGAAGCAAACACCGCCGGAGTCTGCAGCTGCTCCCGTTCAGCCAACACCCAGGCCCGGATAAACTCGCCCAGCCGGGCAGGAAAAAGATTGTTGGCCATATAGCCTATAATAACGGCAGGATACAAAGAGGAAAGTTTGAGAGGCCGTTCATGGATCAGCAGGTAGTGCCAGCGAACCGCACGTAACCAGTAGCTGATAAAGGTAAAAACAATTGCCGCTGCCAGATAGCGCAGATCAAGCCTCGACAAGGCAGCAAGCAACGAATGGAAGTCAATTTTGCGCAGCAAGAGTACCAGCAGCACCAGGCTGACACCCGTTCCACCCCAAATAAGCAGGCTTGAGCGCTTCACCTGCGGGGTTCCACCGGTAACCCGGCGGCAAGAATCCGGCGGGAGGTGGCAACATCTTCAGAGATTCTTGCCATTAATGTTACTGCGTCAGGGAAACGGGCAACATCACGCAACTTCTCTACAAAATGGATCACCAGTTCCCTGCCGTAGAGGTCACCTTCAAAATCAAACAGGAACACCTCAATAGTATGCTGGTCTCCACCAAAGGTCGGGTTTATGCCGATGCTGCAGGCTCCCATGAACATCTCCCCCAACACCGAAACCCAGACAGCATATACGCCATCACAGGGAATCAGCTCGTTATGCGTGGTGATATTGGCGGTGGGAAACCCCAGCGATCGACCGATTTCCCGGCCATGAATCACCTGCCCGCTGATGCGGTGGCAGCGCCCCAGAATCTGCAACGCATCAGCCACAGCGCCACGAGTTACCAGTTGCCGGACAGCGCTGCTGCTGAACAGCAGGCCACCATCACCAACCGGTTCAAGGACGGTAATCTCAAAACCAAGCTCCTGTCCCATCCGGATCAGAAAGGGCTCGTTCCCTTCGCGCCCCTTGCCAAAGGCATAATCATGGCCGATGACCAGGTAGCGGACTCCCAGACAGTCGTGCAGCACCCGGCGGACAAACTGATCAGCTGAAACTGCTGCGAAAGAAGGGGTAAACGGTATCACCAGTAACAGGTCGATATCACTTTCAGCGATCAGCTCCCGTTTTTGCTCACCGGTGGTTATCAGGGAGAAGCGACGATCATCAGGGCGCAAGACACGCAGGGGATGGGGGTCAAAGGTCACCGCAATCGAGGTCGTCAAAGTAGCGGCAGAAAGAGCAGCAACCTGTCGGAATATTTCACGATGCCCCCGGTGAACACCATCAAAATTGCCGATGGTAACCACCGAGCGATCAGCAAGGGGGCGAGAAAAATCATCTGTAGAAACCGTACGCATAGTCACGAGTATATGGCACATTTTAGCCGGTGAAACAACCCCGATCACTTGACAAATAGCAACATCAGGTTCAATAATCCCTGCACGCACCGTATACACTATCAACCCAAGGGGTATCCCATGGTCATTCAAAGTGATTTCCTGGTTATCGGCAGCGGTATTGCCGGTCTTTCCTTTGCGCTTCAGGCTGCTGCCCACGGCACAGTCGCCATTGTCACCAAACGGGAAATTGAAGAATCAGCAACCCGCTATGCCCAGGGGGGAATCGCCTCGGTCTTCTCCACAGAAGACTCCTTTGATGCCCATGTCGATGACACCCTGGTTGCAGGTGCCGGTATCTGTCACGAAGACGTGGTCAGGATGGTGGTTGAGGAAGGTCCCCAGACCATCCGTAACCTGATCGAATGGGGAGTCAAGTTTACTACCACGACAAAAGGGGATGAATACGACCTGACCCGTGAAGGGGGGCACAGCGCCCGCCGGATTTTACACGCTGAAGACATTACCGGACGGGAGATCGAACGAGCCCTGGTTGTGGCTGCCAGACAGAATCCCAACATTCAGGTCTTTGAACACCATATCGCGATTGACCTGATCACCTGTGCAAAGATTGCCCGACAGCCGGTCAGCAACAATTGCTGCAAAGGCGCTTACGTTCTGGATATAAACGGCAAACAGGTGCGTACCTTCTCTGCCGGTGCAACCCTGCTGGCAAGCGGCGGAGCCGGCAAGGTCTACCTTTACACCTGCAACCCTGACGTTGCTTCCGGTGATGGCGTTGCCATGGCCTACCGGGCCGGTGCAACCGTTGCCAACATGGAATTCATGCAGTTCCACCCAACCACCCTCTTCCATCCCAATGCTAAATCCTTCCTAATATCAGAGGCGGTGCGGGGCGAAGGGGCGATCCTGCGACGCCGCGATGGCACCGCATTTATGGAAAAATACCACCACCTGAAGGATCTGGCACCCCGTGATATCGTTGCCCGGGCGATTGATAACGAGATGAAAACCTATGGTGATGACTGTGTGTATCTTGACATCACCCACGAACCTGCCGACTTTGTCAGAACCCGTTTCCCCAATATCCACCAGACCTGTATGGAATACGGCCTGGATATGACCAAAGACTGGCTGCCGGTCGTCCCGGCCGCCCACTACCTGTGTGGCGGAGTAGCCGTCAACATGGACGGACAGACCGATCTTCCCGGACTGTATGCCATTGGCGAAGTAGCCTTCACCGGCCTGCACGGCGCCAACCGGCTGGCAAGCAATTCGCTGCTGGAAGCGGCGGTCTATGCCGGCAGAGCGGCTCACCACGCCACCACCACTGTTTCGCAGCAGCAAACAACCGCTCGCGACGAAATACCGGAATGGGACGCAGGCACCGCCACCAACAGTGATGAAATGGTTGTGGTCTCCCAGAACTGGGATGAAATCAGACGCTTCATGTGGAACTATGTTGGTATTGTCCGCACCACCAAGCGGCTGGAACGGGCCATGCGACGGATCAAGCTGATCCAGGCTGAAATTGATGACTATTACTGGAATTTCATCATCACTTCAGACCTGGTGGAACTCCGCAACATAGCCACCATTGCAGACCTGATCATCAGCTGCGCGCAGCTACGCAAGGAATCCCGTGGTCTGCACTACACCATTGATTACCCGGAACGTGACGATGCACACGGGAAAAAAGACACCATCATAAAAAAACAGTTTGCGTGAGGTTTTTAGTGGCTATCGATGAAATCAGAAAACGGATAGATCTGCTGGACGATGTGTTGCTCAGAATTTTCAACGAACGGGCTCGTCTGGCTCTTGAAATTGGCCATCACAAAAAACTGTCCGGACTGGCGGTCTACGATCCTGCCAGAGAAAAACGGATTTTTGCCCGTATGAAAGAAGATAATCCGGGTCCGCTGGATGATGGAGCGATTGTACGTCTCTTTGAGCGGGTGATTGACGAATCCCGCCGGTTGGAGCGGATCATGACACAAGCGGAGGAACAGGAAGCATGCTGATTATCACAAAAAGGAATGCCCCGGAAGATGCACTGGACAAGGTTAAGGAATATCTGGTCAATAACGGCTTTGATTTTCATCAGTCAACCGGAGCCGACAGAACCATCATCGGTGTCATTGGAGACACCCAGAACCTGAACGAATCAGTTTTTTCTGTAATGCCGGGCGTCCACCAGGTAGTACGAATCCGACCAGAAGAATGAACCGGAGCCACTCAATGACTCACCACCTCTTTATGTTGTTTATTCCTCTGTTTTTTCTCTGTTCACTCTTGCCTGCAACTGCTCACGGCATTGAAATAGAACCATTCAGAACCGCGAACCGCAGCCCGCTGCTACAGATATTCGGGCTTCCTGCAGAAACGTCATCCACCCTCGTATCTGCCGGGAAGTGGCAGGTCAGTCTGTCCCAGGATATTGCCAATAGCTACAATGTCGGCAACACCGCTACCGAGCAGGTTCTGCTGGACGGAGAGCTCTATCGCTGGACCCTTGCCGCACGCTACGGCATTACCGACCAGCTTGAGCTGGGCCTGGAACTACCCTTTGTACAACAGGGGGGCGGTTTTCTGGACAGCTTCATCATTGACTGGCACAAGTTCTGGGGGCTGCCCCAGGGGGGACGTGATACCGCCCCAAAGAATAAACTTACCTATCGTTATACAAAAAACGGGGTTCAGCAACTTGCTATGAGCCATTCCACCGGCGGTATCGGGGATATCAGCCTGCTGGCCGGTTACAAACTGCTTGAGCAGAAGACCGAAACCGACCACGACAACCTTGTCATCCGCACGCAGATAAAGCTCCCCACAGGTAACAGTTCCAGTCTTATGGGTAGCGGCAGTGTTGATCTTGCCCTTTTTGTAAGTGGCTCAATGAACCGCAAAACCGAATGGGGTACGCTGGGTATTTTTGGCTCGGCAGGAGCCCTGTTCGCCAGCGATGGTGATATTCTGAAAAACCAGCGGGAAAATCTGGCAGGTTTTGGCACTGCCGGATTGGGCTGGTCGCCTGCTGACTGGATCAGCTTCAAGCTGCAAGGCAACCTGAATACGCCGCTTTACGGATCAAGTTCCCTGCCTGAACTGGGAAAGATTGCTGCTCTGCTTACCATGGGAGGAAGTTTGAAGCTTCCCGGCAATTACCTGCTTGATATCGGAGTTGGCGAAGATATCGCCGTTGCGACGGCTCCTGATGTCACGTTGCATCTGGGCCTGAGCAAACGCTTTTAATGAAAAACACTCAAAAATGTCATAAACCGTTTCCCATTGCTTGTATCATATTCAATTTTACTATATATCCATACCTGCCATGCAACGTACCGTACTCCCCTTAAATATACTTTTTTTCATTCTTGCTCTGCTGCTAACGGCCAAGATACTGGCTGATGTTGCGTCTTACAAGCTTGGCAGACTTGCTGTCAGCACACGATCCAATCCCGTCCAACAGCAGAGTTCCCCCCAGGTACAGCGCAACACCACACTCCAGTCCCATGCTGTCATTCTTGAAAAAGGGCTGTTTGGTCCAGCCACCCAAGGAAGCCTGACCCCCACCCTGAAAACCGCAACCAATGCTGCCCAGACAACCACAGAGAGCGACCTGATTCTGCTTGGCACTGCTGCCGGTTCTCCCCGGTCAAGTTTTGTGCTGGTCCGCCGCACCAGCAGTAATGAAGAGCGGGTGTTCAGGATTGGCGACAAGGTTTTTGACCTTGGAACCCTGACTTCTGTACAGAAGGAAACTGCTGAACTCCGTTCAGGAGCCAGAACCATCACCCTGCGCACTCCAACGGCTCCTGCAGAGGCTGCCAAGCCCGGCAGCACAGCGCAACCAGCTGCTGCAGGCGTAGTGCAGGCGCCTGCAGGCGGTTCCGGCATCATTGACCAGCGAGCCCTGAATGCAGCTCTTGATAATATCGGTCAGGCCATGACCGATGCCCGCCTGCTACCCAGCGTAAAGGATAGCAAGGTTGAAGGATTCAAGGTTTCAGAGGTTAAACCTCAAGGTGTTTTTGCCGCTGTTGGTCTGAAAAACGGGGATGTATTGATCAAGATCAACGAATTTCCAATAGATTCACCGGAAAAGGCGATTCAATC
>CAXNJF010000066.1:0-7476 GCA_964202585.1 Trichlorobacter sp.
GCAGCCCCCCCACCAGATGTACCTCGGTAGCCCCCTGGCCAACCGCCTCTACCGCCCGGCCCACCATCTGATCCTGCGCCAGGGTATAGGCATCATCGGCATCGGCGGTACGGGAAAAAGCGCAAAAGGTGCAACGGTTAACGCAGACATTAGTGGGGTTGATATGGCGGTTAACGTTAAAGTAGACGTTGTTACCGTTTTTCTGACGGTTTACCCAGGCAGCCAGCTCACCCAGGGCAAGCAGGTCGCTGGATTCGTAGAGAGCCAGCGCATCGGCCTCGGATAAACGTTCACCGTCATGGACTTTTTCACTGATTATAGATAAGGTTGACATGCTGACAGCATACGACAACGATACAAGCGGTGCAAGACTAAGATAAGGAGACAGGTGATGACGGACGCGATTGAAACATTCCTGAAGGCAGAGGCGTTTGGTGTGGTGGGGGCTTCGGAAGACCGCAGCAAGTACGGCAACAAGGTGTTGCGCTGTTATCAGATGAACAACAGGGTGGTGGTTCCGGTTAACCCCAAGACCGCCAGCATTGAAGGTTTAAACTGCGTTGCCTCGGTTTCTGATCTGCCGGATAAGGTAAAAAGCATCTCGGTGATTACCCCTCCCGCAGTGACTGATAAAGTGGTGGAGGCTGCCATTGCCAAGGGGATTACCAACATCTGGATGCAGCCAGGGGCCGAGAGTGATGCGGCCATTGAGCGTTGCAAGGCTGCCGGGGTGAACGTCATTGCGGATCATAGCTGCCTGCTGGTGGTACTGGGCTATCGGGAGCATTGACCATCAAGCGGTTGTTACATGCACGAACGTAGAGGTTAAGCTGTGGACGTCAGGGTACAGAAAAACGAATTTGCCCGTCTGGCACTGCCGGATGACCTTGGGTTGGAGCGCCTGCAAAAGGAATGGAGTCTGGATATCCAGCCACAGGAATCAAAGACCCTGATTTTTTGGGACTCCTTTGAGTGGGGCGTATGGTTTGGCGGGTATGCTCTTTATAGTTGTGGCGAACGGTACCACCTGTCTGTCCGGCAGGCAGGCTGGTCAGAACCAGCCTTGTGCGAGGAGCAGACAAAGGGCAGACCACGGTTTTGGCAGGATTTTGAAACCGGGCCGCTACGGACAGCGCTTCAGGAACTGCTTGGTCTGAGGGGGCTCACACCTGTGGCTGAGGGGATTTTTCGGCAGCGTCGCTGTGACCTGCGGAATGATCTGGAGAAGGTTGTCTGCAGGCTTGTGTTGACTTCGGTTTCTTCTGCAGGCAAGCGGGGTGAAAAAGAGCTGCTGCAGTCTTGCCAGGTGCTTTCCTTGCGCGGTTACGAGTCCGAGGCAGCCCGCGTAGTGGAATGCCTCACAGAGTGCGGAGCCAGGGGCTGCGAGGATGCCCCTCTGGATGTTTTGCTGCGTTATACGCATACCCTGCCGCAGAAGTACACCCTGCGACCGGCTTTTGGGCTGGATATGACGACACCGGCCCGGAAAGCGACTGGACGGATCGTGCGCACCATGCTGGAGCTTGCGGTTAGCAATCTGCCGGGAATCCTGAACGATCTGGACACGGAATTTCTCCACGATTACCGGATCTGTCTCCGTAAAATGCGATCGGTACTGAGTCTGGTGAAGGGGGTGTATCCGGCTGAAGAAACGCAGCGGATGCGGCAACTGTTGGGAGACCTTGCGCGGCAGACCAACCGGCTGCGGGATCTGGATGTCTACCTGTTGGCCCGTGAAGAGTACCTCGGCCTGCTGCCTCAAGAACTCCGTCCGGCGCTGAACGGGATGTTTACTGATTTTACAGCAGAACGGGGAAAAGAGGTCCGTCGGACAACCTCAAAAATCCGCTCACCTTCCATTCGTTGTCTTCTCAAAGAGATTGAGCACTGTTTTTGCGAGAAGACGCTTCATCGGGCTTCGCCTGCCGCTGAACTTCCTGTGGGGCCGCTGGTTTTTTCCGGCATCTACAAACGCTACCGGAAAATCTGCAAAATTGCAGCGCAGATCGACACGGAAACACCGGATGAAGGTGTGCACCAACTCCGTATCGAGTGTAAAAAGCTGCGCTACCTGATGGAGTTCTTCGGCGAGATGATTCCACATGAAGATGGAGCGGCGCTTCAGAAGGTGCTCCGTCGTTTGCAGGGCCGTCTCGGCGAGTTTAATGATGCTTCGGTACAGCAAAAATCTCTGTTGGACTACTGGAAGCAGAAAAAACCGGGAAGTGCAGTTTCCCTTGGGCTGGGAGGCCTGATATCTGTCCTCTACCAGCGGCAACAGCAGACACGCGCCCTTATCCAGCAGTCATTGGAAGAGTTCTGCAACGGTTCGACAGCCGCAATTTTCAAACGTACCTTCAAACTTCCGGCATCAGCTCCCGCAACGGATGCCCCATAGGTAAGCACTCCAATGAACATTATTTCTTCCTACAGCATCAAGGGGGGCGTGGGTAAGACGGCCCTTGCCGTTAATCTGGCCTTTGCACTTCGTGAATCCGGACACAGGACCCTGCTGATTGACCTGGATCCGCAGGGGGCTGCCGCCTTTTACTTTCGGGTGGGGAGCGCAAAAAAGTTCCGGATGGCTGACAAACAATCTCTTGCGGAGGGGCTCCTCAGAAACATCAGAGAGTCTGACTTTCCAGGTCTTGATATTCTCCCTTCAAATCTTGCTTACCGGCACTTCGATATTGTACTTGACGGAATGGCCAAACGCCGCAAACAGCTCCGGATGGTACTGGAAGAGTTTACCCCTGATTATGATGTGATTGTCATGGACTGCCCGCCAAATATCACGCTGCTCTCGGAAAACATTTTCCGTGCATCGGATGCTATTATCGTGCCGGTCATTCCGACGGTGCTCTCCCAAAGGACATTGGAACAATTGTCCGGGTTTTTCCGGGATGAAGAGCTGCCAGGTGACATACTTCGACCGTTTTTTTCCATGGTGCAGAAGAGAAACAAAATGCACCGCGAGATCATGGCAGAACTGCCGGCGGTGTATCCCGGCTTTTTGAAAACCGTGATCCCTTTTTCTGCTGATATTGAGAAAATGGGACTCCGCAGGATGCCGTTGCTTGCCTACTCCGCTACCTGCGAGGCAGCGCTGTCCTACCGTACGCTGTGTGATGAGATCCTTTCCCAGACAGGTCCACGGCCATGCTAGAGATCGAACGGAAGTTTCTGCTGAAATCGCTGCCTGCGGAATTACTGGAGGAGACACCGATTCTGCAGGGGTACCTTGCCCATGATGAGTTGATGGAGGTGCGTGTCCGGCAGTATGGTAACGATTATTCTCTTACGGTCAAAGAGGGATCGGGACTGGTACGGAAAGAATCTGAAATAGCCCTGTCAGCCGAACAGTTTCAGGCGCTGTGGCCATCCACCGAAGGACGGAGGCTTGAAAAAGTGCGCTCGCTGGTTAGCTCTGGAGCGTTCCGGATCGAGGTGGATCGTTATCTGGGGGAGCTTGAACCACTGCTTGTTGCAGAGGTGGAGTTTGCTTCAGTGGAGGAAAGTGAGCATTTTGTAAAACCGGACTATCTGGGACAGGAAATTACGGACGAGGAGGCGTATAAAAACAGTTCACTGGCGATCCACGGCATGCCAGACGAGCTGGCCCTGAAGTGTCAGATCGGAGCGCTTCCTTATCTGATTCGCAGAGGGCGGCTGCACCTGGTGATCGTGACAAATTCTGCCCAATCCCGCTGGATTGTTCCCAAAGGCCACCCTGAGCCGGGGATGACCCGTCAAGAGGTTGCCATTATGGAGGCGATGGAGGAGGCCGGCGTTCTGGGGAGCTGCGTACCAGGATTCCATACCACCTGCCACCACAAGGGAGAGAATCCACTCACCATTTATCCGCTTAAAGTTACGACAGTCCTGAAAAAATGGCCGGAGATGGAATGGCGCAAGCGAGAGGTACTGCCTGTCCCAAAAGCCCTGAAAATGATCAGCGATCCAGAGCTGTCGGACTGCATCCAGCGGATGGTTTCCCGTTTGGGCTACTGATAAAATACGGTGCTTGCAACCGGCTTTGAAACATAACCGCCAAACTCACTGCTCACCCCCTGCCCCTGTAGAGAACGATCAATACCAGGGAAATGCCGCATTATTTTTAGGCAGACTCACCTGAAAACCGGCGTACAGCCCGAAGCAAGAAATTTTCTTCTACTTTATAACAATCCGGTATTACATCTGTTTTCTGCGTACATGCGTTTTTGTATGTTTTGGCACGCTCTATGCCTAGTGATAGTCAGCACAGGCAACGGCGCCTGCGGGAGAGGACTCCTGCGGCGCCGTTTTTCTTTGAAAGGAGCAGATACCATGGCAACAACCTGCGAACAGATGAAAAAGATTCAGGGACATCCCTGCTTTGGTGGTGGCCAGCATAAAACCGGACGGATGCATCTGGCCGTGGCCCCGGCCTGCAATATCAAGTGCGGCTACTGCACCCGCAAGCATGACTGCGCCAATGAGTCCCGCCCCGGCGTGACCAGCCGGTTGCTGACTCCGGCGGAAGCACTGGAAAAAGTTCGGGAGGTCATGGCCTCTCCGCTTTTGGGGCCAACCATGCGTGTGGTCGGCATTGCCGGACCAGGTGACCCGCTGGCCAATCAGCAGACGTTTGAAACCTTTCAACTGGTAGGAGCAGCCTTCCCCGATCTGATCAAATGCATGAGCACCAACGGCCTGCTGCTGCCCGAATCCCTGGACCGGCTGCACAGTCTGGGGCTGCACAGCCTTACCGTCACCATTAATGCTGTCAAGGCAGAGACCGCTGCCAGGATTTATCGTCACATCTATTACCATGGGCGACGTTACAGCGGACAGGATGCCGCCGAGATTCTGCTGGCCTGCCAGTATGAAGGGGTGCAGCGAGCTGTTGAACTGGGGATGGTGGTCAAGGTTAACACCGTGTTGATTCCCGGTATCAACCAGGCCGAGATTCCGCAGATTGCAGAACGGATCAAGGGGATGGGAGCGTTTGTGATGAACGTGATGCCGCTGATACCCCAGGCTGATCTGGCTGATATCCCCGCCCCGACAGCGGAATATCTGGCGCAGGTGCGGGATGACAATGAGCAGATCATCGGTCAGATACGGCACTGCAAGCAGTGTCGCGCCGATGCAATCGGGCTGCTATAGGAACGAGAACTGTTTAAAGAAGGGATTGTCTATGCAGATTACTACCTTTACGCCTGACGATATCCATCCTTTTTTAGCGCTGGCCAAGGATGAGGGCTGGATCAGCACCCGCCGCGAACTGGCCTTTCTGCTGGAGCGCTTTCCGGACGGTTGTCTGGCCTGTCATGAGGAAGGCAAACCTGCCGGATTTGTAACGGCTGTCAGGCACGGCAGGTCAGGCTGGATCGGTAATCTGCTGGTCACAACAGCAGCCAGGGGGCGCGGTATCGGCACGGCCCTCTTTAAACAGGCGATGCAGGTACTGCAAAGACACGGTGTGGCAACCGTCTGGTTGACGGCTTCAAAGTACGGACGTCCGATCTATGAGCGCAGCGGCTTCAGTGTCTGTGACCGGATTCGACGTTGGGAGGGGTCAAGCGGTGACGTTGTGCCATCACTGACGGTTAAGACGATTGATCCCGGCTGGGAAGAAATAGATTTTCTGGGCTGGGGGGACGAGCGGAACGCCTTGCTGGCCCATGCCGCCGATGGTGGTTCAGCCACCGGCACCGAGAGCGGTTTTCTGGTACTGCAAAGTATTGGAAAACGTCGTCAGATCGGCCCCTACGGCGCCCTTGACGCCCGGACTGCGGAACTGCTGCTGGAACTGGCTTTGAAACAGGGGGGGATGACCATGCTGGATGTTCCGGCAGCAAACCGGACAGCATCCAGAATGTTGACCAGCAGAGGTTTTACGGTCTGCAATGAGGTGGATCTGATGTATGCCGGTCAGTCACCGGCCTACCACCCTGAATGTATTTACGGGTTGGCAAGCATGGGAAGTATGGGGTAGTTGCTATTCCTGATTATCCGTAGTCGGCAGTTCATCCGGCGCAAGTGGCAGGATAACATGGAACTCCGCCCCCTCTTGAGTATTATGAACATTCAGGGTGCCTCCATGGTTTTGCACAATGCGATTGACGATGGCCAGACCAAGTCCGGTACCGTGACGCTTGGTCGTAAAAAACGGTGTAAAAATCCTGCCCAGAACATCCTCCGGAATTCCGCCACCGGTATCTGAAATAGTGATAACAGCACTGGTGCGGCCTCTTTCACACGTGCTGGTCAGGGAAACCAGCAGTCGGCCTCCCTGAACCATCGCCTCCTGAGCGTTCACCAGCAGATTAATACAAACCTGTTTCAGCTGGCCGGCATCACCGAGAACAGTCCAGCTGCCATCGGAAAGCCCGGTTATCAGGCTAATGCCACGTTCAGACAATGCAACAGTGTAATCATCAAGACAGTCTTTCAAAACAGCCTTCAGGTTAAAGGGTTGGTAACAAATGGTCGGTTTGCGTGAAAAGGCAAGAATATCACCAAGCAGCCGCTCAAGCCGGTGTGATTCACTGATGATGGTATCCAGATAATGCCGCTGGGGCGTATCTTCAGGCAACATACGGCCCAAACGGGCGGCAAAACCACCGATTGTGATCAGGGGGGTCTTGAGTTCATGGGATATTGAAGCAGCCATTTCACCAATGGCTGCCAGGTGCGCGCCATGCACCAGACGCTGACGTGCATCACGCAGCTCTGCATGAGCCTCTTCCAGATTGCGGAACAAGCGGGTATTTTCAATGGCCATACCGGCCTGATTGGCAAATAGTTGCAGCACCTGAAGCTGCTGATCCGTAATCGGCTGGCGGGTAAGTGGATTATCAACGATAATAATGCCGATCAGGTTATTGCGCGTTACCAGCGGCACTGCAGCAAACGAGGTAATCCCGAAGCGGCTGACAAACTCGCACTTGTGGCAGTTCAGGCAGTCAACATCCTCCATCCGGTAAAGACGCCGGTCGTTTACAACATTGGCAACGATCCGGCAGCCCTCAGTCAGATCAATCCGGGTACCCCGCACCTTGGCACAGAAGTCGGACTGCAGCTGTCGCACCATGGCTGCTTCATCTATATCCCAGTGGCCCGAAAGGAGATTTTCTGGATCTGACGTCACCACGTGAAAACCGTCAGTATTTTCACGGCAAATCCCCAACATCCCCTGAAGCGTGTTGGTGTTCTGGTTGTACATAAACAGGGTGGAGCGATCAAACAGACCGTTGTCTTCACAGACAAGGGCAGAAAGGATCAGATGCAACAGCTTGTTGAGCTGCATGGTGGAAAGCAGGGTAGAACTGAAGAGGTAATAGTGCGAAAGATCCCGATGCACGGCAAGGGGATCAGAAGTTTCAGCAGAAGATTTTATCGTTGTATCAGACATGCCGGAATCCCGTAGGGAGAGAGACCACCAGGAACCGGTGGCCGGAAATTCACACACAAGGGACTAAAGTCGTTTTT
>CAXNJF010000067.1:0-7451 GCA_964202585.1 Trichlorobacter sp.
ATCAAAGCCGTCAGCCAAATCAAACTCACCGACAGCGCCATCTCCACTTCCACCACCCAGTCCGATGGCGGCAACATCACCATCTCGGACACCAGGCTGATTGACCTGCGCAACAGCCAGATCACCACCTCGGTCAAGGGGGGAACCGGCGACGGCGGCAATATCACCATAGCTGCAAAACAACTTGTTGTAGATCACAGCGACATCATCGCCAATGCTGAAGGTGGCAACGGCGGCAACATCAACCTGAACACCCAGGCCTTGATACAATCAGTTAGCGGCAGCAGCATCAGCGCCTCTTCACGGCTGGGTATCTCCGGCACGGTCTCGATCAGCTCTCCGCTGGTGGATATCGGCGCCGGTCTGGCCGCCATGCCTGACACACTGAAAGATATTAACAGCCTGACACCAAAGCGCTGCGCCACAAGCGATGAGGAGATCAGCAGTTTCAGCGTTATTGAATGTTCCGGCAGCATCATGAACCCTGACAGACCGGTGATAACACCATGAGGTATCCTGTTTATGCATAAAAAGAAGCTTCCCATCGGCATCCAGACCTTCCAGAAGATTCGTGAAGCTGACTACTACTATGTTGATAAGACCAGCTTCGCCCTTAATCTCATCGAACAGGGCACACACTACTTCCTCTCCCGTCCACGACGTTTTGGCAAGAGCCTGTTTCTTGATACCCTGAAAGAGCTTTTTGAGGGAAATGAGCCGCTCTTCCGGGAATTGTATTGTCATGATCAATGGGACTGGTCAGTCAAATATCCGGTACTGCGCATCAGCTTTGGCGGTGGGGTGCTGGGATCACGAAAAGAGCTGGATGACAGCCTGGACGGTCAACTGCAAAGGTATGAACATCAATCAGGTTGCTGTGGGCAAGGCATTTCAATCCGGCGTCGTTTTGAAAACCTGATACACCATCTGTCCACCCAGACCGGCCAGCGGGTCGTTGTCCTGATTGACGAATACGACAAACCGATTCTGGACAGGATAGAACAGCCTGAGCTTGCGATTGAGATCCGGGAGGGATTGAAGGATTTTTACTCTGTCATTAAAGACAGTGATGCCCATATCAAATTTGCCTTTCTTACCGGTGTTAGCAAATTTTCCAAGGTCAGCCTGTTTTCAGGATTGAACAATCTTGAAGACATCACCATCAACAAAAGCTACAGCGCCATCTGCGGCTATACGGATAATGATGTGGATACAATCTTTGCTCTAGAGCTTGAGGGGCTTGACCGTGAAGAAGTACGCCGCTGGTACAATGGCTACAACTGGACTGGCGAAGCGGTCTACAATCCTTTTGATCTGCTGCTTTTGTTTCGTGAGCAGCAGTTCAGGCCATACTGGTTTGAAACCGGCACCCCAACCTTTCTGATCAAACTGCTTGCCGCTCAGCAGATTTGGGTGCCTGAACTTGGTTCCAGCTTTGCCAACGCCACTCTGCTTTCCACCTTTGATGTGGGCAATATCCCCAAAGAAGCGCTCCTGTTCCAGACCGGCTATCTCACCATCGACTCTTATGAAACCATTGGCGCAGAACAGTACATCAACCTGCGTTACCCTAATCTTGAGGTGCAACAAAGCCTTACCGGCGCTCTGCTGACCGCTCTTGTACAGGGAACGGACAGCGAAATCCGGCAACGGGCACGCCTCTATCATATCCTCAAGGACAACGACATCCCCGCCATGCAGGCGCTCTTTCGCTCTTTCTACGCCTCCATCCCCCACGACTGGTACCGCAAAAACCAGCTTGAAAACTACGAAGGGTACTACGCCAGCGTGTTTTACAGCTACTTTGCTGCCCTGGGTCTTGAAATCAAGGTGGAGGACTGCACCAACAAAGGCAGAATCGATATGACCGTGCTGTTCAACGGTCATATCTGGCTGTTTGAATTCAAGGTGGTGGAGATGGTACCGGAAGGTAGGGCACTGGAGCAGTTGAAGCAAAAGGGATATGCCGAAAAGTACCGCTTCCTCAACCATCCAATCCATCTGATCGGGGTGGAGTTCAGTAAAGATGAGCGGAATATCGTCCGGTTTGAGGTGACAGAAGGATAGCTGAAAGACTGATGCCGGAGTGTGGGAACAATGACAACCTGTAGCGATAGGTATTCATGCCATGAAAACAACCTGTAACAGTATTTGTTTTGCCATTGCACTCATCTGTGCGGCTGTTCAACCGGCCCACGCCGGTGTCACCCTTGACGGCAGCCTGGGCAGATCCGGCACGCTCAGCGGCCCCAACTACTCCATTACCGCTGATCTGGGCAAACAGGTTGGTACAAACCTCTTTCACAGCTTCTCCCAGTTCAACCTGGTCAAGGGGGATGTCGCCACCTTCTCCGGTCCGACCAACATCTCCAACATTATCAGCCGTATAACCGGCGGCAGCGCCTCATCCATAGACGGCACCATCAGATCAACCATCAGCGGCGCGAATATGTATCTGATCAACCCGTATGGGGTTATGTTTGGCCCCAATGCAAGTATTGATATTGGCGGTTCGTTCCATGTCAGCACGGCTGATTACCTGAAACTGGGAACGGATGGGCGGTTTGATGCGGCTACGCCTGCAAACAGTATATTGACGGTGTCGCCACCTTCAGCTTTCGGGTTTATGGGAACCTCTCGGACAGCAATTACAGTCAAAGATGGATCGACACTTGCCATGAAACCATCCCAGGCTATCAGCATCGTTGCCGGTGATGTTGAAATTGACAAGGGCACCGTATCAACACAGGATGGCGGTGGCATCCGGTTAGTTGCCCTTGGCCGGAATCAGCAGGAAGTGGATGTGACAGGTGGCTTACCGGATGCAACCGGGGAACTGACAATCATAAATGGCGGCAGAGTAGCTTCAATTGCAAACTCGGCAGGAGATAGCGGCTCCATAAAAGTTGGCGCCGGAAATATTACCATTGATGGTGGCAATGATTTCTCTTCCATCTATAGCCTTGCCAATTCAGGTAGCGGCAACGGTGGTAGTATTGAAGTAACTGCAACCGGCAATATATCTGTTATCAACGGCGCTTCCATGTATTCAAAATCCTATTCATCAGGCACCGCTGGGAACATTAACGTAACCGCCGACACTATTCTCCTGGATGGTCAAGAATATTATGGAAGAATCTATAGTGTAGCGAACAGTACCGGCAAGGGGGGCAGCCTTTTTATCAAGGCATATGATTTCATTACTCTTACAAATGACGGAACTATCGCAGTACAAGCCTCACGCACTGGCGATGCCGGCACTGCCAGCATCGAGACCGGAAAACTGACAATAGATAACTCGTCCATTAATGGTTCAACGTATGGTAGCGGCAAGGGGGGCAGCCTTTTTATCAAGGCATATGATTCCATTACCCTTACCAATGGCGGAAATATCGCAGTAGTAGCCGCACCCGGTAGCACTGGCGATGCTGGCACTGCCAGCGTCGAGACCGGAAAACTGACAATAGATCGCTTTTATGCATCCAGTGACTATGGCTCGGTCATTAGTGGTGCTACATATGGTAGCGGTAAGGGGGGAAGCCTTTCCATCAAGGCATCTGATTCTATTACCCTGACCAATGGTGGAAGTATCTCAGTAGTAGCCGGACCCGGTAGCACTGGCAACGCCGGAACTGTCAGCATAGAGACCGGAAAACTGACTATTGATGGCGGTTATACATCAAGTAGCGGCACAACATATGGCTCGCTCATTACCGGTTCAACATATAGCACAGGCAAGGGGGGCAGCCTTTCCATCAAGGCCTCTGATACCATTACCGTTACCAATGGGGGATTTATCGCAGTATTAGCCGAACCCGACACCACCGGCGACGCCGGCACGGCCAGTATCGAGACCGGAAAACTGACTATTGGTGGCTATTATACATCCAGTAGCGGCGAAACGTATAACTCTAGCATTACTGGTTCAACAGATGGTAGCGGCAAGGGGGGCAGCCTTTTTATCAAGGCATCTGATTCCATAACTCTGACTAATTGGGGCGTTATATCAGTAACAGCCGTCATCGGCGATGCCGGCACTGCCAGCATCGATACCGGAAAACTGATAATTGATGGATGTTTTACACCCGATAGCGGCTTTAATAGCGGCTATACATATCGCACGAGCATTAATGGTTCAACATATGGTACCGGCAAGGGGGGCAGCCTTTTCATCAAGGCATCTGATTCCATCAGCCTGACCAATGGAGGAGCTATTGAAGTACAAGCCTCAACCGGCAGTACCGGTGATGCCGGCACAGCCAGCATTGAGACCGGAAAACTGATGATTGATGGTGGTTATACATCCAGTAGCGGCTCTACCTATAACTCGAGAATTAATGGTTCAACAAATGGTAGCGGAAAAGGGGGCAGCCTTTCCATTAAAGCACCTGAGTTCATTACAATAACCAATGGTGGATCTGTCACAGTAGAAGCCGCAACCGGCAGTACCGGTGATGCCGGCACTGCCAGCATCGAAACGGGAATACTGACGATTGATGGTGGCATCACATCCGGTAGCGACACAACACACTCGGTCATTTCTGGTTCAACCTTTGGTACCGGCAAGGGGGGGGATATAACAATAAACACCGGAACTCTGAACATGGCAGGTACAGCCAGAATTTCCTCGGAAAGCGAGGGTACCGGCAAGGCAGGCGACTTGAACCTCAAGGTGCTTAATGCTATCAACCTGACCGACAGTTCCATCACTACCTCCACAACAAACGCCGATGGCGGAAACATAACCATCTCCGATCTTCGCCTGATAGACCTGCGCAACAGCCAGATCACCACCTCGGTCAAGGGAGGTATCGGCAACGGCGGCAACATCAACATCGCTGCAAAACAGCTTGTCGTAGATCACAGCGACATCATTGCCAATGCCGAAGGGGGCAACGGTGGTAACATCAACCTCAACACCCAGGCTCTGATACAATCGGTCAGCGGCAGCACCATCAGCGCCTCTTCACGGCTGGGGATCTCCGGCACGGTCTCGATCAGCTCTCCACTGGTGGACATCGGGGCCGGTTTGGCCGCCATGCCTGATACCTTGAAAGATATTAACAACCTGGCACCAAAGCGCTGCGCCACAAGCGATGAGGAGATCAGCAGCTTCAGTGTGCTGGAATGTTCCGGCAGCATCATGAATCCTGACAGACCGGTGATAACACCATAAACCAGTTCATCCGAGAGGTACGACAAATGTCAAACAACATCAAAGCAACCTGTCTCCTGCTGATTTCTGCTCTTGCCCTTTTTCCCTCTCTGGCAACAGCAGCCACCACAACCGCCATTGACAAGGCTGAGCCTTCAGTGGTTACCGAAAGCAATGCCCGGATCGAACCGGCCCTGGCATCCGCTCTGGCTTTCCTGAAAAATGGCGAATCAGACAAGGCCGCCACTGAACTCGGGGCGATGCTTCCTGCTATCCGTGACAAGGGCAGCAACAGACAGTATGCAACCGCCCTGAACCTGCTGGGGGCCATTTACGCATCTACCCCTGTCTCTGCAACGCGGGATGAAGAATCTGCAGAAAACCGGTCAGTCCGCTCCATGCGCGGCAGTTCAACCGACCGTGGCAAAGATATGCTGACCCAGGCGCTTGCACTGGCCAGGCAACAGAAAGATCCCAAACTTACCGCCTCTGTACTGAACAACCTGGGCACCATGCAGATCTCCCGCAGCAGACAGGATCTTGCAGCCGCAAGTTACGCAGAAGGTCTGCGGCTGGCAAAGGACGCAGGAGACCGGGAACTGACCGGCGCAATCCTGATCAACCTGTCCCGCCTGCATGCCACTCAGGGCAAATCAACCGAAGCCCTGCAATCCCTGGAAGAAGCGGTGAGATTCTGGACAGAACTGCCTGACAGCGCCGAAAAGGGAAATGCCTTCATTAACATCGGACAGTTGTATCGCAAGACAGCCGCTGCAAACCGTGAAATTGCCGTTGAAGCACGAAAATCGGCGCTGCGCTGCTTTGCAACGGCAAAACGGATCGGTACTGAGACCAGAAACGACCGGATGCTCTCCTTTGCCATCGGCTACGAAGGCGGTATCCTTGAAGAGTCCGGCGAAACCGGCAAGGCGCTGGATCTGACACGGCAGGCGCTGTTCAGGGCACAGATGATTGACTCACGGGAACTGCTGTATCTGTGGCACTGGCAGTTGGGACGACTGCTGAACACCCTTGGCGACACAGCCGGGGCAACCGCTTCCTACACCCAGTCCATCAACGCATTGCAGTCCATCAGACGCAGCATCAAGCCCGAGTATGCAGGAAGTTCGCTCTCCTTCAGGGAGATGATCGAGCCGGTTTATCTGGGGCTGGTCGAGATACTGCTGAAGCAGAGCCGTACCGGCAATGACAAGGCGATGGCTGCCAAATACCTTGCCAATGCACAGGAGATCATCGAAAAGCTGAGAACCGCCGAGCTGCAGGACTTCTTCAAGGACAGCTGCATCCTGGATGCCTCCCGCAACTCATATACCCCGGGCGGTACAACCGCAGCACTCTATCTGATAACCCTGCCCAAGAGCCTTGAAATCATAGCCAGCTTTCCTTCAGGCCTGAAACGGTATTCTTCCCCCATCGAAACATCAGTCCTGGAAGTGAAAGCCAGGGGCTTGGTGCGAAACCTGATCAACCGCAGTAACGACTATCTCGAAACCTCCCGCACCCTCTACGATCTGATCGTCCGCCCCCTTGAACAGGATCTGGCACGGGAAAAGATCGATCATATCGTCTTCATCCCTGACGGCGTGCTCAGGTCTGTTCCGATGTCAGTCCTGAACGACGGCAAACAGTTCATTATTTCCAGATACACGATTTCAAGCACCCAGGGGATGCAGCTGGTCAATCAGTCGCCCGGCAAAGGCAACCCGGAGGTGCTCATGGCCGGTATCAGTGAATCGGTTCATGCCTTTCCCCCGTTGCCAGGCGTAAAAGAAGAGCTGGTTGGCATAAGCAGTATATTTGCCGGGGTCACTCTGCTTAACAGCGGGTTCAAGGTGGATGATCTGAAACGGGAGATGAGCCGGAAACCCTATTCGTATATTCATTTGGCCACCCACGGCGAATTTGCGGGTGATATGCAGAACATGTACATTCTGGCATACGACGGGCTGATTACCTTCGATCTGCTGGACCGGTTTATCAAGGTGACCAAATACAAGGCCGAACCGCTTGAGCTGCTGACGCTCAGCGCCTGCAAGACCGCTGTGGGGGACGACCGGGCCTCCCTGGGACTGGCGGGGATAGCGGTAAAGGCCGGCGCCAAGAGCACCATGGCGTCATTGTGGGAGATTGATGACAAGGCCACATCGGAACTGATCCTTGAATTCTATAGCCAGTTAAAGAAAAACAATGGTGGCAAAGCCAAAGCGCTGCAGCAGGCGCAACTGAAAATCATGCAGACGTATGAGCACCCGTTTTTCTGGTCTCCGTTCCTGCT
>CAXNJF010000068.1:0-7320 GCA_964202585.1 Trichlorobacter sp.
ATGAAGGCGGTGGACAAGTTTGAGTACCAGCGTGGCTACAAGTTTTCCACCTACGCTACCTGGTGGATCCGTCAGGCCATCACCCGCGCCATTGCCGACCAGGCCCGCACGATCCGGATTCCGGTCCATATGATCGAGACCATCAACAAGCTGATCCGCACCAGCCGCCAGCTGGTCCAGGAAAATGGACGCGAACCATCACCGGAAGAGATCGCCGAGCGGATGCAGTTACCGCTGGATAAAGTTCGCAAAGTCCTTAAGATAGCCAAGGAGCCGATCTCTCTTGAAACCCCGATTGGCGAAGAGGAAGATTCACACCTGGGTGATTTCATCGAAGACAAAGGGGTTGTCAACCCTCTTGAGGCGGTCATCAAGGCCAATCTGTCAGAGCAGACCTCACGAGTTCTTTCAACCCTGACTCCACGGGAAGAAAAGGTCTTGCGGATGCGCTTCGGGATTGGTGAGAAGAGTGACCACACCCTTGAAGAGGTTGGCCAGGATTTTGAGGTTACCCGTGAACGTATCCGCCAGATCGAGGCCAAGGCGCTGCGTAAATTGCGCCACCCCAGCCGCAGTAAAAAACTGAAAAGCTTTGTGGAGTAGATACATGCAATCCTCCTTCAGCCACCGCCAGCAACGCTGCTTTCTGTCCTGCCTGTTCCTGCTGTTCTGTCTGCTGGCACCAGGTCAGCTTCGCGCCGAACTTGATGATTCATCGCTCTTTATGGAGGCGTTTACCGCCTTTCAGGGTAAAGATTATCTGCACAGCATTGCAAAGCTTAACCAGATGGGACAACTGTATCCTGATTCTCCGCTCAGGGACGTCTCCCTGTTAATGCTGGCCCGTTCGCACCAACGTTCCGGCGATAACGATGCGGCGGCCCAGACAATTAACCAGTTTACCAAAGAATTCGGTGCCGGCCCCTTGGCAGAATCGATTGAAACAGAACTGATTTCACTGGGTAAACGGAGACAGGCTGGTGAAAAACTACCTCCCGGCAAACAGCTCCGTGCCGCAGCCCTTAAAGTTCGCAATGAGCAACTGGCCGCAGAACGTGCAGTAGCCATGAAGGCTGAACAGGAACGGCTGGCTCAGGAACGGGCTGAGCGGGAGCGGATTGCCCGTGAGAAGGCCGAAGCTGACCGCCGTGAGCGGGAACGGCTGGCTGTTCTGAAAGCAGCCCGCGAAGCGATCAAGTTTGGATTTGATTTCAGAACAGCCGCGCCGGTTCTTGAAGTTGGCACTGCTGCATCCATACCATTTCAGCTGATCAACCAGGGCAAGGATGCAGAAGAATTTACACTTGAAGCAACCCTGCCGCCCGGCGTAGAGGGGGTAGTTACCCAAGGGGCGGACCGTGCCCAACCCGTACAGAAAGTAACCCTGCAACCCCGCCAGCATGCCGATCTTCAGATCGCTTTCAAGATGCCTTCAGATCGCGTTGATGGCTCCAGAATTACTGTTACCGCCAAGGCAACTTCTGCTAAATTTACTGATATCAGCAAGAGCCATGAAATCACGATAAATGCTGCGGCGCCGCTTTTGCGGGCGGTTTCACGGCTATCCAAACAGACACCCGTATCAGGCGAGACGGCAATCTATAAAGTTACTCTATTGAATGTTGGTTCAAAACCGGCAAAAGATATCGACCTGCGGATCAACCTGCCTCAACAGGTCAAGTTGGCTGATGCCGGAGGTAACGGCTGCTGGATTGAAAACGAGCAGCTTGCCGCCTGCAGGATAGAAACACTGCAGCATGGACAACTGACTGAACGTAACCTGAAGATTGTAATGCGGGAGAGTGCATCGGGAAAAACTGAAAAAGGCACTGTCGAAGTGCTGCAAACGGTGCTGCAGGTAAAGGATAGTTTTCCAGGAGCTGCAATTACGGTTACAAACAGGAAAAATTAAGCGGATTCCAAACCTCACACACTTTCAACAAAGTGTGTGAGGTTTATTAAACCAGCACCAGATTATCCCGGTGTACCACCTCATCACCATAGCGGTACCCCAGTATCTGCTCTATCTCGGAACTTTTACGCCCGACCAGCTGTACAACCTCCCGGCTGGAATAATCAACCAGTCCCCGCGCAATTTCAACCCCCTCCTCCTGACTGCAGATCTTCACACAACTACCCCGCTCAAAACGGCCTTCTACACCGGTGACCCCTGAAGGTAGCAGACTGGTCCCCTTGTTAAGCAACGCCTTCTGTGCACCGGTGTCCACCAGCAACCGGCCGGCAGGGCGCAACGTATAGGCGATCCAATGCTTGCGACGATTCAAGCCATCCTTTGCAGGCAGAAACAGCGTGCCGACCTCTGCTCCTGTTACCGCCGAAGTAATCACTCCCGGCTGTTTACCAGGGGCCAGGATGGTGGGCACACCAAAACGGGCTGCTTTTTTCGCAGCTGTCACCTTGGTTGCCATCCCCCCGGTTCCAACCGCTGATCCGCTGCCACCGGCCATCCGTTCAATCTCACGGGTAATACTGCGCACTAGAGGAAGAAGCCGCGCATCAGGATCAGTGCCGGGATTTGCGCTGTACAGCCCTTCGATATCAGTCAGGATCAGCAGCAGATCTGCCTCAGCCAGACTGGTCACCAGAGCGGACAGGTTATCATTATCCCCAAACTTTATCTCGGCAACGGCAACGGAGTCATTTTCATTGATCACCGGCAGCGCGCCGGCGGCAAGTAAAGATTCAAGCGTTGTACGGGCATTCAGAAAACGGCTGCGGTTAGCCAGATCATCGGCTGTAAGCAGTATCTGGGCTGTTATCAGTCCGTGCCGCGTACAGGCCTGTTGGTAGGCCTGCATCAACAGCGGTTGTCCAACTGCAGCGGCAGCCTGTTTCTGCGGGATAGTCAGCGGCTGCTCAGACGAACGCAGTGCGTCACGCCCTGCCGCTACCGCCCCTGATGATACCAGTATGACCTCCAGCCCCTGCTTACGCAATCCGGCAATTTCATCACACAACCGGCTAATCACCGCATAGTCAACCCCGCCCCCCTCAACGGTCAAAACCCGGCTGCCAACCTTGATAACGACTCTTCGTACCTGCTGCAGTAGCGTCCGTCGCATCACCACTCCTCCCTGGGAGCTGCCCAGAGGCGTTCTGCAATGGCATCCAAAAGTGCTTCAACCCCTTGACCGGTAATTGATGAAATCGGATAGACCGGGATCTTCCTTTCAAGAAACCAGGCCTGTGCCTCAGCCAGATGCTCCTGGGCAGAGGGTAGATCCATCTTGGTCAAGGCCACAATCTGTGCTTTGGCGCCCAATTCTTCGCTGAACATGGCCAGTTCACGGTTGATCGCCTCAAAATCAGTGTATGGGTCAGCATCCGGCAGACCGGAGATATCCACCAGATGTACCAGAATACCGGAGCGATCCAGGTGTTTCAGAAAGCGGTGCCCCAAACCGGCGCCGGCATGGGCACCTTCAATAATTCCCGGAATATCGGCCATAACGAACGAGCGGAAATTCTTGTACCCCACAACCCCCAAAGAAGGAGCCAGGGTGGTAAAGGGATAATCAGCCACCTTGGGTCGGGCAGCGGAAACTTTGGTGATCAGCGATGACTTGCCCGCGTTGGGTAACCCCAGCAGTCCCACATCAGCCATCAGTTTCAGCTCAAGCCGCAGCTTGCGCTCTTCCCCCTCTTCACCCGGTTGGGCAAACTTGGGAGCCTTGTTGGTGGCGCTGGCAAAACGGGCATTCCCCTGACCACCGCGCCCCCCTTTCAGTAATATAATCCGCTGGCCGTCGTCGGTCAGGTCAGCCAGCTCTTCACCGGTATCAGCATCCTTGATTAAAGTCCCCACCGGAACTTTGACAATCAAATCCTCGCCGGATGCGCCGTGGCGATCCTTACCCATGCCATGCCTGCCGCGATCCGCTTTCTGATGCTGCTTGTGCCGCAGTTCAAGCAGGGTAGAGAGCGCCGAGGTAGCCTCAAAGACCAGATCACCGCCACGGCCTCCATCACCGCCATTCGGCCCGCCAAAAGGGATAAATTTTTCGCGACGGAAGGAGACGCAGCCAGCGCCGCCGTGTCCGGAGGTACACTGCAGAGTTACTTCATCAATAAACTTCATGCCTGCTCCCCTTCCAGCCAGCTTGCAATCTCTTGCTGCCTGGTCTGCCAGCCATCCCCCAGCCGTTGTTCCAGAAACTGCAGCAGCAGGGAATCAAACATCTGTAACCCGGCCTCCAGCAAATACATCCGCTCATAAAAAGCTGACTCACGTTCAGACAACTGCTCAACCCCCTCGCGCTCGACTTTTACCGGTGGACACTTGAAAGAACTGAAGGTAAACAGCTCTGCATTCAGCGCAAAACGCCACTCCAACTCTTCTTTTTCAAGATGGATCACCGCACTGCTGATCGCCTTGCCGGTCTTGAGCGCCGAACGGGCCTCCAGATATTTGTCCTGGGAGCCGGACACCGCCACCTTCTGCGGCCCAGCTTCTCCACCGCCCTGCAATTGAATCTTGTCATCAATCCAGGCAGCAAAAGGGGTACCGTTATCAAAGTTCCCTGGCGTGCAGACCCGAAACTTTTCACCTTCAAGTCCCCCCTGCAGTAACCAGAGTAAAAACTCCTCGCCCAGCCAGCGGTTGCTCTCAATCTCATCAAGGGCCGCATCAGAGCTGGCCTGATTCAGAGCTGCCAGCCGCTCCTGAACCGTCTCGCTCAACAATGCCTTGGCTCTGGCGTAAGGATAGATCAACTGGGGCCGCAGGTTTTCAAAACTCTTGCCGAACAGCTCTTCAAACCGCTCCATCGCCTTGGCTGATGAGGAAAAGAGCGTCAGCAAACCAGTATCAGGATGCCAGGCCAGATCAACAGTGGAGGGTGCTGGCAGGGTTTTAGTCAAAAGTGACAACTTGGTCCGCTCTGCTATCTCCTCCCGTTCCCGCTTGGGAGTCCGTTTCAAATCGGGCCGTTTGGCCAGGTACTCCCCTTCGGCTCGCCCGATGTGGGACTTGAGCAACGCTGACGGAATACGTCGCTGATCACGGCGATAGGTAAAAAACAGGTAGCGGTCACGCCAGAACTCCGACGGCGCTACAAAGGCCGGATCGTCAGTCGCATCGGTACAGGTCCAGCCCTCAGTCTGCTCCTCGGCGGACTGCTCGATAGATCTGAACATCCGCCCCTGCAATGCAGCGGACAGCCATTCAAAACGTTCCTGCTGTTGTGGCAACTCGCCGTTCACTCGATACTGTGCAAAACTGACGGTATTTGAATAGATTCCCATAACGGTTAACATAATCCTTTCAAGGTATGGTTACATCTGAAGGCTATCAAGCGGGCTAATCACC
Source organism: Trichlorobacter sp. (assembly GCA_964202585.1). GTDB lineage: Bacteria > Desulfobacterota > Desulfuromonadia > Geobacterales > Pseudopelobacteraceae > Trichlorobacter. The sequence goes on from CAXNJF010000068.1 coordinate 5,330, forward strand.
CCCAGAATGTTTTTCTTGGCAACGTGCGTATATATCATGGTTGTCTGCAGATTGGTATGCCCCAGTAATTCCTGAATGGTACGAATGTCATACCCCCGCTCAAGCAAATGAGTGGCAAAGCTGTGGCGCAAGGTATGGACAGAAGCCTGACGAACCACCCCGGCAGCCACTGCTGCATTTTTAAACCCCTTCTGTAACCCCGAAGGATGGACATGGTGCCGCCGCACCTGAAGTGAGCGTGGATCAACCGAAAGGTCTTTTCCGGGAAAAAGCCAGAACCAGCCCCACTCCTTACCAGCCTGCGGATACTTATGCTCGAGGGCATTCGGCACGTAGACGCCTGCGATATCATTCTTCCTGTCAAGATCGTACAACACCCGAACCGAACTCATCTGCGCCTTTAGCGCTGGTTTCAGTGATTCAGGCAAGAGCGTTCGTCTGTCCTTGTCACCTTTACCTCCTCGCACCATCAGCATCGACTGCTCCATATCCAGATCCTTGATGCGCAAGCCAAGACATTCGGAAAGACGTAGCCCACATCCGTAGACAAGACGAGCCATAAGCATGTTTGTACCATCAAGATGCTGTAGAACCGCCTGCACCTCAGATGGACTCAACACCACTGGCAGACGCTTCTTCTTGGAAGCTCGCACCGCATCCAAGCGCTCGCCCAGTTCTTTTTCCAGCACATTTCTAAACAAAAACACCAGAGCATTAAGCGCCTGATTCTGGGTTGCTCCTGCCACTTTTTTCTCAACAGCCAAGTGGCTTAGAAACTTTTGAAGATGTCCTTGATCTAGATCAACAGGCATGATATCGCGACAGAAATACCGTAACGACCTGATCCAACTGAGGTACGCCTTCTCTGTACTGTATGAGCGATGCTTCAGGCGTAACCGTTCACGTGTTAACGCTTCAACCTGTTCCCATGCCTGATGATGCTCCGGCGAAGAAGATGCCGCAACCTGAGGCAGCGTTGTCAGGAAATAGGAATATAACCGGACAGCCGTCTCGGCCTGTTTTACCTGCCATTCTTCATGATCCTTTCCCATCGCCTGCAGAAAGACACGTTTCTGCTCTGCGGTAAGTTGTGTTGAAACATCAGCCTTGCAGAAGCTGTAACAATTTGCAACCCATCGGCAATAAAAGACAATATATTTGCTCTGGACTGTAGATGTTGTTTTCAGGAACTCTTCAAAGGTAGGCAACATAATTTTGTACCTTCAATTGGTTGATTCTTGTTAATAATAAATACGGATTAATTATATCGACTTGCCACCCACATTGTCCAGATATTTTCAATCAATTCAGTTGATTTACCGGTAAAATGAGATAACATCATCACGTATACAGAATAAACAGAATCTATAATGTTAGGGTTCGCATGAACAGCGTCAATCATATTGAAGGTAAAACCCCAAATCCTTACTTCCGTATGCTGTTGGGCGGTGTTATAGGCGGAGGGCTTACTTTTGGCTGCGGTTATTTGTGGGCTTGGTCGGCAAACAATCTAAACCCAGTTTCAGGTTTCGGCCTTGTTGTACTTTCCGTCATCGGGGCAGTAGTCGGCATTCTGGCGAGTCTGTTCAGTCGCAAATGGCAGAACCGTCCACAACCCTAACAGCTCAATCAAGTGGGACTGGCTTACTGTGCGTTGAATTTTTGCAGTGTCCGTCTCGTACTTTCGGTGTTTTCCGGGGCTCCGAGTCGCCAGCCCCTTATCTCGTGAACGTTAGGTCCATCTGTCTACGGAGGGAATATGGATTCAAGTCTGAGAGCTTGTATTGCAAATGTAGCGGCTCGGTTATCAGGGCAAAGCGTAAAATCAGCAGTTTACGACTACTCGCAAAGTAAACACATTAATGTATCTGGAAGTGTGACTAATGGGTCGGTAAACATTTACGATCATGATCGCGGGGTACACATCACCGGATCATCAACAAACCTTTATGACCACGGTCACGGCGCTCATATTTCACTTCAGCTTAACG
>CAXNJF010000069.1:0-7280 GCA_964202585.1 Trichlorobacter sp.
AGCAATTCTACCCGGGAAAGGTCGATCCGGCCACGCTCCAGGTGGTCAATCAGACGACCCGGGGTGGCAACAATCAGATCAACCGGCTGACGCAGCAGACGAACCTGATCAGGGTACGGCATACCTCCAACGATGGAACCATACCGCATCCTCAGAAAACGGCCATACCGGGCAACCGAGTCAGCCACCTGGGCAGCCAGTTCCCGGGTTGGTGTCAGCACCAGCACCCGTGGGCCGTTCCCTGCCGGGCCCGGCTTTGCCAGTCGCTCAAGAGCGGGAATGATAAACGCAGCGGTCTTGCCGGTACCGGTCTGGGCAGAAGCGATCAGGTCTTTGCCTGCCAAAGCCTGGGGAATAGCCTGGGCCTGGATCGGTGTGGGGGTAGCATAGCCACAAACGGCAATGGCCTTCTGGATTGAGGCATGCAGATTCAGTTCAACAAACGACATAAAATCTCCTGATTCAACATGAGCAAAAACCTGCCGGCATCGCCCTTTCGGTCTGTCGAATCGTGTGTACATAAGTAAAGAGTGTGGATGGGCGCGTCGGGACAACCGTTGTCCCAGCAAGGTCAGCGAAACCACCACGTGTGGCCGGCAGTACTCATTCAGATTCCTGTCAAGACATAAAACACGCCTTGATCGTGATGCTGGAATCAATCGTCGCAAACCAAACGCGGTGCTGCAGAATCGGGAATAAACCGGATGCAGAAGGGGGTCAGGCAGCGATAAAACGAGGCGAAAAATTAACTTTTATTGTCTACGCTAATAATCAGAAGAATACAAGTAAAAAAACACTCATATATAGTGCTGGTTGTTATCACTCACTAAAAAAAGCCCGTCATTGCTGACGGGCCTTTCAGAGTATCGAGCCGGTATGATTATGCTGCTACTACCGTTACTTTAAGAGTAGCAGAGATTTCAGGGTGAATCTTGACCGGTACGCTGTATTCGCCCAACTGCTTGATCGGCTCAGTCAGGACGATTTTTTTGCGGTCGATTTCAAGGCCGTTGTTTTTCAGGAAAGCTGCGATTTCCATATTGGTAACCGAGCCGAACAGTTTGCCTTCTTCGCCGGCTTGGTGGTTCAACTGAACAACCAGTGCTTCCAGCTTGGCAACCAGGTTCTTTGCCGCTTCAAGGGTTTTGTTCTTTTTGTAGGCCAACTGCCGCTTGGCATGCTCAAGGGCTTTGGAATTCTTCTCGGTGGCCTCAATGGCAAAACTTTTGGGCAGCAGGTAGTTGCGGGCATAACCGGGGGCTACTTTGACGACGTCGCCGATCTGGCCCAGATGTTCAATGTTCTCCTTCAGAATAACCTTCATGGTTCCTTCTCCTTTCAAGCCTGTTTTACAGGTTTTCTTCCTGCGTCGTGCGTGGGGTACGAAACTCACCCCAATAATCAAAGACACCGATAATGGTGACAATAACATTCATGTATGGCTGCGTCAGCAACAGAATTGCCAGCAGTACCTTGAGAGTGGAGGTAAAGCTGGTTCGATCACAGAACGTCAGCACTACCGCCAGCCCCTGAACAAAGTACAATACACCCAGCAGAGCCAGAATGTTCAGAGCAGGTGTGGTAACGAGCTGTGTAGGGGCAAGCATGGCAAATCCGGCAGCTATCAGAAGCCAGACCAGCAGTTCGGGCGTTCTGAACTCCTTGAAAGGGAGCTGGCTGACTACCAGGGAGCGACGGATCGCCATATGATTGAAGAGTATCAGGCAGACAGCGCTGATCAGCCCCAGATTTATTGTGACAAGCGCCGGATAGATACGGGATATCAGCTGACCGATACTCTGCATCCCCTGTTTGATCGCTTCAAGATCCTGTGGGGATAGTCCTGACTGCTGCTCATAGAGCTTGACCGCCTGGTTCATGCTGTCGGCAATCTCTTTTTGTGCAAAGAGCTGTGGGTTGGTCCCGCTGGTGAAGGAGTATACCGATACCAGCAGTACCGTTAGGGTAACGGTTGCAGCGGTGGTCCAGAGAATGCTGCGTGACTGCCTGAACCCCTTCAGTGAAAGTTCAGGTATCATCAGCCCGATCATACCGCATTGCACGGCATACCATGCGCCAACCGGCGGCGAAAACAGTACCGCCATCAGCAAGGTAGTCAGCAGTGCGCTGAAACCGGCAGCAACGCTGCCGCCTCTGATACGGGCAAGCCCCAGCGGAACCGGGGCCAGAAAAGCGGATACAAACCCGACGAGCGGAACCGCCAGGCTGGCACTGAAAAGCAGGCCAGAACCTATGGTGCCGATCAAGACGGCGGTCAGTATTTGACCGCCGTTTGATTGCTGTACAGGTTGTTCCATGAAGTACCGGAGTTACGGAAGTGTGTGGCCTGCAGCCAATGGCAGCAGGGCCAGGTTACGGGCCCGCTTGATCGCCTCGGTGATCTCACGCTGGTGCTTGGCACAGTTGCCGGAGATACGGCGTGGTACGATCTTGCCCCGCTCGGTGATGAAGTAACGCAGGGTGCGGGGATCCTTGTAATCGATGGTGGTGTCCTTTTCAGCACAGAAGCGGCAAACCTTGCGGCGCTGGAACGGACGCTTCTTGCGTGGGCCGCCCGGACCACTCGGGCGACCGCCGGGGCCACTTGGACGACCACCGGGTCGGGGGGTATAGGTACTTGCTGTCGTAGTTGTTTCTTCGCTCATTGGCGTTATCCTCCGGAACGTTATTCAGCCGCAGCTTCAGCTGCTTCAGCAGCTTCAGGTGCTTCGGTAACCGGCTTGCGCTCGGCACCCTTTTTCTCTGGCTCGTCAGTGATGTTAACGCTTAAGAAGCGTAACACTTTTTCGTCAAGCCGGAGACGGCGCTCCAGTTCAGCCACCAGTTGTGCCCCGCCGTCAAAACGCAGGTAATAGTAGCGTCCGCGGGGGAATTTCCGGATTGCGTATGCCAGTTTGCGTGTTCCCCAGTCGTCCAGCCGGTGGAAGTCACCCTTGTAGGATGCAACCACGTCCTGAACCTTGTCGGTGACTAACTTGACGTCGTCCTCTGCAAGGTCCGGCTGGAGGATGAAGATGGTTTCGTACTTCCTCATGTGTAATCCTCCTCATGGATTTTGTAGCCCCGGTCCTATCCGGAGCAAGGAGTGGCGAACAGGATGTCCGCCTTAAAGGAATAAGCATTTACTCCAGTTTGCCATCTAAGGCAAGCATAAATATATTTTGTGTATATGAACAAAAACATTGACAGGAGAGTTATGAGCTGTTTTTAATATGTGCATATGCAAATTAACTGCGTTCAAGGAGGAATAACCATGAAACTTTGTTTCCCTGTGGTACAGGATCAAGGACTCGATAGCGCTGTATACGGACATTTTGGCTCTGCCCCACGTTTTCTGATTGTTGATGCGGCAACCGGGCAGACCAGTCTGGTAGATAACAGCGACAAGGCGCATGAACATGGCGCCTGTAATCCAGCCAAATCGGTTGCAGGCCTTGATATTGACGGTATTGTTGTTGGCGGCATCGGGCGGGGTGCCCTGATCTCGCTGAATCGTGCCGGTTTCAGGGTTTTTCAGGCCCAAGGCGAGCTGATACGCGATAATCTGGCTGTCGTAAATGGGGCTGGCCTGCAGGAGTTCGCTCCGGGCAGCGTCTGTGGCGGTCACAGTCACGCCGGTCAGGATCATGATCAGGCTGGAGGGTGCTGCCATTGAGCGACGGCTATAACCAATATACCGAGACGGTTCTGGACCATGCACGGAACCCGCGTAATGTTGGAGGCATGGATGATGCCAACGTAGTCGTGCAGGTAGGGGATCCGGATTGTGGTGATACGCTGCTGCTTTTTATGAAAATAGCAGATGATTGTGTAGAGAATGTCAGTTTTCTGATCAAGGGTTGTGGGGCTGCCATAGCCACCGCTTCCATGGGCAGTGAGCTGGTCAAGGGCAAGAGCCTGAATGAGGCGCTGCTGGTAACCGATGCAACGGTGACGGCAGCGCTGGGCGGCTTGCCGGATGACAAGGAGCATTGCTCAAACCTGATAGCTTCGGCGGTTCATGCTGCCATAGCCCAGTATACAAGCACCATCACCGGAGAGTCCCCCCCTGTTGATTTTGAGGTTGATATGGGGGCGCGACGCCCTGCTAAATGAAAAAGGAGAGAGATCATGAATTCCTGGGCACAGTTGTATCGCGGAGAGTCCGCAAAGCCGGTCTGGCAGTTTGTGGCAGATCTGAAGGAGACTGGATTGCGATCAGGTTTGTTGATTCACAATGAAGATCACATGGAGATGGCCCATACCTTTGGTTCACACGGGGTACAGGTTGCAGAGGGGTTTGATCTCCACATGATCCAGATCTGCAAGCCGGAAAAGGCTGCCGTCAGCCTGCAGAAGAACCCGGAGCGGGCTGCTCTGATGCCGAAATTTATTACGGTGTTTAGCTCAGAAGGCCGTACACAGGTCCGTTTTTTACGCTATAACAGGCAAATGATTGAGGAGTTGGTGCAGGATGCAGAGTTTGCGGTATCTGTTGGCAGCACCTACGATGAAATTGAACAGGCGATCAAAGCGTCATTATAGTGACAGAATAGTGAAGGAGTTTCGTCATGTCGTCAGCAGAGCAAAACGAACATGCAGCAGGTCGGTTATGTAACTTTCATATTACCTTTTTTGCCATAGTGCTTGGTTTGGCCGGATTCACCCTGTCTGTTCAGAAGGCAGGTAGTCTTCTGCACTCCCTGCATCCGGTCAGTACGGTACTGCTATATCTCACGGTTGCCCTGTTCGGTCTGGTGGGGATTGTCTATCTCTATAAAGGCGTTACCTGCCCTGGGTCGATCAAAAAAGAACTAAATCATCCGATCAAAATAAACTTTTTTCCACTGGTGGCCAAGATTCTGCTGGTACTGAGCGTGGTGCTGCTGGAACGGAACATGGCCGCCTCCTTGTACAGTTGGGCTGCAGGCACCGCCTTGCAGTTCATCGCTTCAATCTACATTATCTCCGAGTGGATCAATCAGGGGCGCTTCAAGATTGAACATATGACACCAGCCTGGTTCATCCCGATTGTCGGTTCCATTATCGTCCCGATTGCCGGGGTCAAGCACGGCTTTGTCGAGATTTCCTGGTTTTTCTTCAGCGTTGGCCTGATCTACTGGATGATCCTGCTGGTGATCGTACTGTACCGGATGTTCTTCCATACACCGATTGCCGAACGTTTGTTGCCGAGCCTCTTCATTCTGTTTGCTCCACCGGCCATTGGATTTATCGCATATGTCAGGCTGACCGGTGGTGGACTGGATTCATTCGGCAGAATATTATATTACTTTTCGCTGTTCATGTTCTTTCTGGTGCTGTACCAGGTCCCCCGCTTGCTTAAGATCAACTTTTACCTGTCATGGTGGGCCTACTCCTTCCCGATGGCTGCCATAACGCTGGCATCGTTTCTTATGCTCAGTCTGACCCACGATCCAGTGATCGGCTTCATTGCCTGGTTTCAGCTGGCCTTCCTGACTCTCATCGTCGCCGTGTTAAGCGTAAAAACCACGCTCGCTGTTGTCCACAGCGAGATCTGTGTTGAAGACTGACCGTTCCGGAAGCCATCATGCCAAGACCACGTAAACCATATACCTGCAGCTGCCCGGACCGCCTTGCACTCAAGGCGGTCTTCAAGCCTGCCGGAACCCCTATGGGGGTGCTTGACAGCGTTACCCTCTACCACGATGAGCTGGAATGCCTGCATCTCTGTGATGGTCAGGGAATGACACAGTCAGAGGCTGGTGGCTGCATGGGGGTCTCCCGTGGTACGGTGCAGCGCCTGTTGTCCGAAGGTCGCCGTAAAGTGGCAGATGCGCTGGTTAAACAGAAGGCATTGGCCATCAGCGGTCGTGATGAAACTGAACCTGAATTATCCCGTCATCAGCTCCCCCCTTGCGTTTGATTCCGTTCCCGGTATACTGTTCTCCATCCAAATAACGAGGTAAAAGGAGGGAGAAGTATGTCTCTTGCAAAGAGTTTCAAGGCTCTCAGGCTGATCCTGCCGATCTTGATGATTGGTCTGCTTGGCGGATGCGCTACTGCTGATTTGCAGCTCAAGTATTCGTATCTGCCGGTTGGTGACAGTAAAGGCCCGGGTGGCCACGTGACGTTGGCATCATCGTTGGAAGGCACCGTTGCCGGCGTTGGTGAAAGAGTCCAGTGGATTTTGGGTGAAGTCAAGGATACTGACGGCAAGGTAAAGGGAACGATTACCAGCCACCTGGCCCCGACGGCGCTGGTGCGCAATGCCCTGCAGCAGGAACTGCTTCGGGCAGGTTATTCGGTCAAAGTGGACAAATCACTGCACAAGGGGATTGAACACGGACTGGTACTGTCAGCAAGCACCCTGCATCTTGATGAAGTCAGTTCACTGGTCAAGGTAGAGGCTGATTGCCGGGTCAGTTTTTCTGTGGAAATCTGGGTTAAAGGGGTTAAAACCAATACCCTGAGTTTTGAATCCCGGTTTTCTGATTTTGCGGTCAAGGATCGTGAACAGCTGCATCAGGATGTGCTGCAAAAGGCTTTTGCCTCTGCCTTTAAGCGAGCCATCCCGGCTATCATTGCACAGTTAAAATAAACAATTTTATGATGGGAGATACTGCCACCATGGCCATTGCCAACAAAATTGCCGGATATATTTCCCGTTCATCCTGGATTCGCAAGATGTTTGAAGAAGGGGAACGGTTGCGCCAGGAGTTTGGCGCTGATAACGTCTACGACTTTACCCTGGGCAACCCGGATGCTGAACCGCCGGAAGCCTTTCACGCCGCTCTTCTGAAATTGGCGCAAAATCCGCTGCCCGGTATGCATCGCTATATGAACAATGCCGGTTATCCGGAGACCCGCGCTGCAGTTGCCGGTAAACTGGCCACTGATTCAGGTCTGGGGGTAACAGCAGGCCATGTCATCATGACCTGTGGCGCCGGGGGGGGGCTGAATGTGGCGTTGAAGACCATTCTCAACCCTGGCGAAGAGGTCATCATCCTGGCCCCCTACTTTGTCGAGTATAAATTTTATATCGACAACCATGGTGGTGTGCCGGTGGAGGTCTGGACCAACCGGGAGACCTTCCGGCTTGATCTGGCAGCACTTGAAGCGGCGATTACCACCAAAACCCGCGCCATCATCATCAACTCCCCCAATAACCCCACCGGCGTGATCTATCAGGCTGAAGAGCTGGCAGCATTGGGAGAGCTGACCAAAAGAGCCCAGGCCCGCACCGGGCACCAGGTTTATGTGATTTCGGATGAACCGTATGCCAGGCTGGCATACGATGG